>JAKQEF010000017.1 GCA_029558675.1 Bacteroidota bacterium
GCAAAAGCATTGCCTTCCGATGTGTAAACATTCAATTGATAAACAGCGTGAAATTGGTCTAATGCCGATTGTATGACGAAATGCTTTTTATTGTGTAACAGATTCGAAGTACGGCCGGCAGCTTCGAGGAGCGCTTTCTGAACGGTGCGCCAGGGCGTTTGATAGCTGATTGTAACCTTAGTGCTCAAAATTAACCCTTCGGTGGCAGCCAGGGCTGAGTAGTTGGTGGTGTTTCCTGAAAGAATGGCTGAATTGGGAATGGTAATACTCTCATTGTTTGATGTTCTAAGGCGGGTTACCAGCATGGTTTTTTCGACTACGTTGCCGGTTACCTCTCCAATTTTAATCCTATCGCCAATTTTGAATGGACGCATATAGGTAATTACCAATCCGGCAACCATGTTGGCAATGGCGCTGGAAGAACCCAGCGATACCAATAATCCTAAAAATACCGAAACTCCTTGAAAAACCCTTGACTCGGAACCAGGCAGATAGGGAAAAATAAGGATGAACATGAAGGCATACATTAAAAACCTTACTATGCTGAAAGTGGGCTTTGCCCAATCGACATGGAAACCGGGTATTTTAAGCTTCCCCGCTTCTATCTCAGAAAAAATGTATTTGATAAACCGAATCAGGTATTTAAAAACAATAAACAGAACTATGATTGTAAACAGGTTCGGTAAATAGTGCCATATGGATATAAGAATACCTTTGAATGGATTCCATATGAAGCTGAACAATTTGGCGGCCCATCCTCTGGAGAAAGGAAAAATGCTGAACACAAGAGGCAGGAAAAGGTATATGAGAATGGCAATGATTACCCATTTGAGAACTTTCAGCAGCCAAACGATTACCTTAAGTTCCTGATTTGCTGTGATGAACGTGTAACCCTTGTAGGATAAGTTTTTAAACCATTTCCCTTTATAGTTTAACAATCTCTTGGAGAAATAGGTATGCCCCTTTGCAATAAGAAAAATCATAAGCCAAATGGCACCCAGCACCAGCAAAACAAGTCCTATTCTGGTAAGAATGGTCAGAATACTTCTTTCCTTCCTGTTTTTTTCAATGGAACTTTTAATTCTCTCAGCATACTCATTGGCAAGCATTTGAATGTTTTTGCCCTGTATTATGGTATCGCTTTCCTGCAGTGTCATTATAAAAATTTCGCCGCAAACAACATCAATTGCCTTTTCATTCTGAGACAGTGTAATCTGAATGGAATCGTACTCGTAATATATTCTCTCTATCCTTGCGGATATATTTTTAGCTCTCTCCTCCGGGGTTAAATTACCCATGTAGGCATCGATATGAAAGAGGGTATCGTGGAATAGCATGACAGGAAAACTTTTGGGGCTAACCTGTTCGCGCAAAACCTGAGTTTGTCCCGGCATGGATGTTTCGCTCTGTGCTTTAGTCCCAAAAATTAAGGCCAAAACAAAAAGTAGCATCAAAAAAAGTTTCCTGTTCATAGTTAAGGGGTTTTGTGTTTATACAAATGTAGATATCCTCTTTGATATTTCAATTGAAACAATAATAAATATCTGTTTTACAAACAATAACCCAGTAACAAGCAACCTGTGGGATTTGTTTTCAGGTATAGCCTTTTTCGATATCCGGCTGAACTTGGCCGGGAGTTCCTGCTCAGTTTTTGTGCTGTAAAGAGGAAACAAATTAAATCGTATTCAATTTAAACTGAACAAAACGTACAGAGAGGAAGGAGATATAAGGTATAACCGGGAAAAATCATACCGGTTATTATTGCAGTTAGAATGGTGGATAATTTAAAAAACAAAATACTGTATGATGGCTGTAGGTTTTTTATACAAGCGATGCAAGAACCAATGGCAATTCCACTGTATTTAAAGCCAAAATTGCTCGGAATTCTTAACAATCAAAATAAATCACACTGGATTTATAAATACTCTTTGAAAAGATTAAGGTTTTTCAACCATGGCATATATTTTGATAAGTTTTGTTGCCTTTCGGCACTTTAAAATCCTTTACAATCATTATTTCATGGCTCCGGTTTATTCGGAGTTGTATTTCAAAAGCAATAACCTTTACACTGCTTAGTGTTGTTCTTTGACGTAGTGGTTACATTCTGCGGAAACTCCGACGGAAGGAGTCCGCAACAAGCACTATTATTGTTAACCTTAATCCTATCAAATGATTGAAGAAAAAGGCATAGACGAACAAGAAGAATTTTTGGAATTTAAGCAATGGGATATAGCAAACAAAACCGCCAGAGTGTACCGTTGCGGAAAAAAGGTTTGTGAAGATGGTTTTTACTTTGAAGATATTTATGATGATCAGATGAATTTACTGTATGGATTCAGCCTTTTCCCCGGAAATGATGGAAATATAAAGCAGATTATTTCAAACAATAACCTAACAGGAGTAATCAGCATTCGGGAATTTGACGAGGAAGGGAATGTTGAAACGGAATCCTGGATTGATGACAATTATAATGAGTGTATGTATTATGCGTACCGTTATAATAGCAAAGGTAAACTGTACAGTTATTCTTTAATGAAAAGTAATAACATTGTATGGTGTTACCTATATAGATATAATGGGCAGGGATATCTTAGAGAAAAGTTAATGTTTGACGACAAGGGAAAACTCGACTGGATATGGAGGTACAAATACAATGAGGTGGGTCAGGAGATTGTCCGTGAACTGTACGATTCGGATGAATTCCTTGCTGAACGATGGGAATTTGCATACTCCAACGGTAAAAAAGTATCACAAACCCGCTACTGTCCCGATTACAAAGAAGGGAAATAAGTTAAAATTTGGTATATACTACGCAGGGGCCTTTGGCCCCTTTTCTATTTTAAGCCATCGGGTTGCCGGTTTGATTCACTTTGCTGCTGGGTATTTACCCAAATGCGCAAGCGATGTATAGCTATTTTTGACCACTGCGTATAATCGAACTGCCAAAAGTAACCAACAGCAATGCAATGATGTAATAGGGGAGATGCATGGGGACAAAGAATACCCTTACTATGATAATCTGTACTGAAAGCCATGTGGCCAGTACCATTCCTTGAACAACCATAGCATAGGGGTAATACCTGTGCTTTATAAAAACCAGTACAAAGGCTACAAGGTTGAGCAGACCGTTGACGATGAATAGAATTAGTCCGGGGATGAAATAGGAGGCGAATGGCGAATGCCTTAAAAATTGCAGTGACATCATCATGTAATCACCTGATGGGTCATACATCAGCCCTGCGCCGCCCCATATGGCTGTGATTGCCGTAAATACCAGCATCACCATTGAGGCTCTGCGTACTCTTTTAACCATGCCATTATTTTTTGTTAAATGATACAATATGGTTTTATAAATTATTCCGAAAATTCAATTTCTTTTATCAATTGGAAGACATGTTTGAGCAAATTGCATACCACGAAATTCTCATAGTTTTTGTATATTTACACTTTAGGGCAATGTTTCACGATATGGTTTAAATATAATTTCAATTGACAGATGAAAACACCCGACGAATCGGCCATCCGCACCTGCCCCGAATGTGGCGACAAAATCATTGGGCGGATTGACAAAAAGTTCTGTTCCGACCAATGTCGCAATACATATAACAACCGGCTCAACAGCGATGCCAGCAATTTGGTTAGGAACATCAATAATATTTTACGGAAAAACCGTAGAGTACTCATGGACCTTAACAAGCAATCGGGAAAGACGATGGTGAGTAAGGATACTCTGCTCACCAACGGTTTTAACTTCTCATACCACACCCACACCTATAAAACCCGCAAGGGCACGGTTTACGTTTTCTGCTATGAACAGGGATACCTGTTCCTTGAGGATAAAAATACTTACCTATTGGTAACCCAAAGGGATGAGGAGGAGTAGGGCTTAGCGACTTCTGTACCGTTTAACCACGATGTTATAGACAGCTTTGAAGAAGTATTTAAAATCGGTGAGGAACGGACGCTTAAAGTATGCATCGAGGTACTTATGTTCAGAGGCCATGATTTCCTCCAGCGTTTCGGGTTTATCTACATAAAAAGGCGGTATAAGGCCAGGCTTGGTTGTAATCCTTTTTTCCTGTAATTCCGTAGTGTAAAGGCTGAAGTACTGTTTACTCAATGGGCGTACGCCCACAATTTTCAGTTCGCCTCTGAACAGATTGATAAGCATGGGCAACTCATCAATCCACAGTCGGCGCATGATTCGTCCCAGTGTCGAAACCCTGAAATCGTCCTTAAATTTCCCGCCTTCGTCGAGGCTGTGCTTTTGGTAAATATACTCCTGCAGGTATTCGGCGTAGGGATGCATGGTTCTCATTTTATAAACCTTTATTTCCTTGCCGCCTTTGCCAATTCGCCATAGTTTAACCAACGGCCCATAGGTGGCCTCCAAATCGTAGGCCGGCTGCTTAATCTTGCGGCTGATAACGTACAGATGGTTGTCGATAAATTGTTCGTCAACCACTTCGAAGCCACACGAGTACAGCCTGCCCAAAACCTCGGCACGGGTGATAACACGGTTTTGCCCTCGGGTTAGAAAGAAGTAAATACCTTTTGTTAACGTGAATTTTGGAAGTACCCGCTTTATGATGAAGTCGATGGAGTAAACGATGTAGTTGATAACAGGAGGGTATTTTTTTAGAATTCTTGCTTTCCTGAGATTTTTTGTTTCGGCTAGGCATACAAAGATCCCACCTTTGGGTAGTTTTTGATTAACCGATTCGAAAAATTTGTTAATCCATCGGATATCATTGACCCGTTTGAGGTTGGCAATGGTATAAAAAAAATTCGAAGGCTGATTATCAATATTGAATACAGTTGTTGTAGAGATGATGAGGGTCGATTCCAGCGACAGATTTAGGTTGGTGTTAAAATATTTATATACGTTTTCCCCTAATTCATTTATTATGGCACGCTTAACCGCCTTCCTGCGTTCATCGCTGATAGTCCTTGATGTATCAACCTCCACATGGAGCTCTTCAATGGGTTTTAATTTCTTTTTCTTGATTTTTTCTTCGGGTAAAATCTTGCTCTGTTTAACCAGATACCACGTTCCCAACACCATGATTTCAAGCAGGGTAGCAATTCCAATGGTCCCAAAAACAACGACCCGCGACAGATTGTAAAAGTAGAATAGGAACATCAGCCATGTGGCTATGGCCAGCGCCACGAGATTGCTAACAATAATCTTCTTGAACTTGGGCTGAAAATCTGTACCCTCGGTACCGTACTTGCCAAAGCTTAGCGAGACCGCAATCCAAATGGCTGCAAATACTAAAAAAGAGAGTTTGTAGGCTTCAATGGCACTTCCTACAGATCTCAGCCTGATTAGGTTAATAATGCAGAACGCTGCGAAAAGCAGCAGAAAATCAATGACGATAAGCGTTGCCCTCTTGCTCATGGCCCAATTGAAAAGTTACGCTAAGGTACAGCTTTGCCATAAGAATTTCAAACAAAACGAAGCGGTAAACGATAATTATTGAGAGTATGCTAACATTTGGGGAAGAAGGAAACGACAGGTTGTAATAATTTGCCGGATTGAGAATCATTCAACTTGTTTAACGTGATAGTACTCAGTTTATTTTGAAGGCAGGATTTAAAAATTTTCTGCTGGCCCAAGTAATTTGCCAGATACTCTTGCTCCGTTTGTCCCGGCGTGGGTACAAGCAGGGCTTTTCTTTCCAATGCCATGAGGTCCATCAGCGTGCTGTACCCCGAACGGCAAATGATATACTTTGCCGAGAGGATTACCCGGGCCATCTCGTGGTCCGGGAGGTGAGCAACAAGAGTTACCAAACCCTCAATTTCTTTGCTGTTGTATTGTGGCAATCCGCGGATGATTAGGGTCTTAAGGCTAAGGCGGTTCCCGAGGTTTACCAGTTCGCGCTCAAAAATCGCCCTTTGGGGCGGAGGCCCCGATACAATGCCAACCAAATCCCATGGGTGCGAAGTATCCGACTTTTTATGGTCAGAGAACCTTGAGAGTAAGCCGATAAATCGTACGTTGCCCGGTATTTTTTTTGGCATCGAAAGTTGTCCTGATAGGCGAAAGCCACTGGGGCTGTCAGGCACCCAACATTCATGGAATTGCAAGGCGTGCCTGCGAATAAACCATCGGCCCAATGTCTCTGCCCATTTAAAAAAACTTGGAAAAATAACCTGTAGCTGATGGGTTATGAGTACAGAAGGAATGCTCTGCGAGTGTAAGCCATACCTATTGTCGGATATCACCAAATTTATGCGATGTTCATCGATAATTCTTTTCAGCTCCCGTTGCTCGCCAATGGTCCGCCCTAGAATCTTAATGGCAATGAGAATAAGGGCAAACGTTCTCCCGCGTTTCCATAGCTTAATTGCGATGGAGGGGAAATGGATACTTGTACACTGCGGGAACTGCGCCTGAAGAAGCGAGAGGGTTTGCGCATCGCCCGCAATGGTGACAGTACATCCCTTTTGCAACAGGTATGAAATTATGGGGATAACACGGGAGGCATGGCCTAAGCCCCATCCCAGCGGGCACACCAGCACCCTTTCGGTTCCCTCAATGGCAACCATCAGCACGAGACTTGTACGGGTATTCCCAGCGCCCGTACCCTTTCCGCTATGGATTCGAGTTCTGCCTGTGGAACCTTTTTCAGGGTGTCGATGGGCGTATCGCGGGCAATGGTGTAAACCATAACATCCTTTGGCTGTAGTTCGTTCACAATCTCAACCCAGCACTCCAGTTCCCGGGGCGTGGCATTATCAACGGGTTGCCCGTTGTAAATACCCCTTACAAAGAGGGTTTGCAAAGTAAAATTCCCGTCGAACTGCTTAAGGTGGTCAACTATTTGCCCTACAGTAATGGGTTTCTTGGGCTGATTGAGGAGTTGAATTGTGGCATCGAAACCCGAATCGAGTTTTAGGATATTCTGGTCAACCCTTTTGAGGGCCTCAACCACAGCGGGCTTGTGCAGCATGGTAGAGTTCGACAGCACCGCTATTCGTGCATGGGGGAAGTATTCGTTGCGAAGCGCAATGGTATCGTCAATAATCTCGGCAAAGTGGGGATGGATGGTGGGTTCGCCATTCCCTGCAAACGTAATCACGTCCAGGGCATCGTCGTTGGCCCTCATTTGTTGGAAGCGCTTTTGCATACTCTCCCTCACTTGGGTGCGGGTGGGTAGTTTGCTGCTGGTGGCACCCATTGTCCATCCGCATTCGCAGTAGATACAGTCGAAATTGCAAATCTTGGCATCGTTGGGTAGCAGGTTCACCCCCAGCGAAACGCCCAGCCTGCGGCTGCGTACGGGGCCAAATATAATTTTTTCGAAAAGAAAGGTAGCCATGGAGAATTTTTATGGCTGCAAATGTATGAAAAGTTTGGGAGATAGGCATTCTGCCTGTCAATGTGATGCTCAATGGAAATAGGGAAAAGAATTCTGAAAAATCAGATTGAATATAAGGGGTTTGTCCCTTGGAACTTGAGGTCTCGAGCGGAATCGAACCGCTGTACGAGGTTTTGCAGACCTCTGCCTAGCCACTCGGCCACGAGACCAATTATTGAATTAGGAGTGCAAATATACAAATATTTTTAATTCATAGCCTTCCTTCGTTTAAATGGTACCTTTGCTTTTTGTGTTCTGACCCTAATCCTGAAATGCTAAAAATGACCATAGGAATTAGGCATCACGCCTGATTTTTGAAAGGGTTACACTGACACAATCCATCTTGCCGCCCATGGGCGGATTCATTTTTGACACCTTAACCCATGCTGATTCCAACAATTCAAACTCCCGAAAAAGGGCATCCAGTATCCTGCCTGCCAGATGTTCGAGAAGATGCGATGGCTTTGCCATCTCCTTCTTAACAATTTCGTATGCTTGCTGGTAGTTCAACGCATCCTTCAGGTTGTCCGTTTCAACCGCATTGCACGAGTTGGTTTCAAGCCCCACGCTCACAGTAAACTGATTGCCCACGGTTTGCTCCTCTTGGTAGCACCCGTGGTAGGCGTAAAACTTCATATTCTCCAGTTCGATAGTGCTTTTCAATGGTGTAAGAGATTGATGAGTTAATACATGATCGATTTCAACGCAAATATAGTGCATTCCCATACAGTGCGAGTGATTCCAATTGCAATAAAATGGGCTATGGTTTTAAATGGCGCATAACATTTTCCCGTTTCTCTTGTTTTTCGGACAAATAGGCTATTTTTGAAAAAATGAATTTGCAGCATGAGTGAGAAGAACTATGACCCCCGTATGCACACCGCCGAGCATATCCTAAACCAAACCATGGTGAGGATGTTTGGCTGTCCCCGTTCGCGCAACACCCATATCGAGAGGAAAAAGTCGAAATGCGATTACACGCTTGATTCTCCCCCAACCCATGAGCAGATTGCAGAGGTTGAACGTAGGGTAAATGCTATTATCAGTTCCAATATTGATGTAACGGATGAAATGGTGAGCAAGGAGGAGGCTGCATCGTTCCTCGACCTGTCGAAGCTTCCCGAGGATGCCCCCGATACCATTCGCGTGGTGCGGGTTGGCGACTACGATGCATGCGCATGCATCGGGCCGCATGTGGCCAATACAAAGGAGGTGGGAGAGTTTAGGATTACCACAACAGATTATGCCAACGGAACGCTCCGGATAAGGTTTAAGCTATCCGCCACTGAGGCTTAGGATTTGGTTTTTTGAGCGGCCAAAAGCTCTTTCTTCTGAAAGCGAGGATACTCCTTGCAGTAGTTTCTGATGCCACATTGGCTGCACTTGGGCTTGCGGGCCAGGCAGGTGTATCGGCCGTGGAGTATTAGCCAATGATGGGCAATATTCCACAAATCCCTGGGAATAAATTGCATCAGTTGCTTCTCGGTTTCCAGCGGTGTTTTGGCATTTTGGCTTAGCCCAATGCGCCGTGCCACCCTGAATACATGCGTATCCACGGCCATGGCCGGAATCTTAAAAGCCACCGAGGCCACCACATTGGCTGTCTTGCGGCCAATACCCGGGAGGGTTTGCAACGCTTTGACGTCGGCAGGGATTTCTCCCCCGAAGTTCTCCATCACCCCCTTGGCCATACCTATAAGGTTTTTGGCCTTATTGTTGGGATATGAGCACGATTTGATAATTTCGAAAACCGCCTCCTGCGATGCAACCGCCAACGCTTCCACGGTGGGATACCGTTCGAAAAAATGGGGGGTGATGATATTTACCCTTTTATCGGTGCATTGCGCTGAGAGTATTGTTGCCACAACCAGCTCGTAGGGATTGCCATGGTTGAGCTCCGTCTCGGCAATGGGCATGTTCTTTTTAAAGTATTCTATCACATGCCGGTATTTTTCTTTCCGCGTCATTTCCTGTTCTTTGTGCTTAAATAGTTCGACGATTTGTAGCCCTCTTGGTTTATATTACGCTTGCGCCAAAGTGGTTCATCATGAACTCAATCTCTGCTTTTCGCCTTAAATTTCGCTTGGTTGGCTTATGAAGATGTAGGTCTTTATACTCGTCATAAAACATCAGGCGATGCCTTTTTCCGGGAAACCTGGGCACAAGGTTGTAAACAAATCTGGAGCCGTTGAGTACCCAGTCCGTTGCTCCCGTTTCGGCATTCTTTTCAATGGTTAATGAGCTGATAACCCCAATCTGACACGAGGGGGTGTACATGCGGGAGACAAAGTTGCCCAACGAATAGAATATCATGGCCTTACGCGGGTTCCCATGGCGGTCATTCATGCGGTATAGTTGGTAATCGTGGAAATCAACGGCATGGTTTGCCTTGTAATTGTTAACATAAACGACCTCGGTGGGCTGAAAAATGTGCGGGTGGCTACCCACAATCAAATCGGCTCCTGCCTCAACCATGGCGTGGGCAACCCTGAGGATTATAGGGTCGGGGTATAGCTCAAACTCGTATCCCCAGTGGGGGATCACGATTACAAAGTCCACCCCTTCGGCCCTCATTTGCGAAATGGCATTTTCAAGACTGCTCATATCGATTTGAGCACTATCGGGGGGAGCAATGCCGGGTATCCGGTTTATTTTTAGCCTGTTGCGATACTCGGGCTTGTCGAAATTTAACCCGAAGGTGGCTGCATATATGCCTATTTTTATGTCCTTCTTTACTATGGTTGTGTACCTTTTACCCGTTGAGGCCTTAGGAAACACTCCGGTATGCTTCACACCCATTTCATCCAGCAGCTGCATGGTGTTTAGTATGCCATCCACGCCCCTGTCGAGGGCGTGGTTGTTGGCAAGCGAGAGAAGGGAAAAGGGAAGCCTTCCGTTTGTGGGGTTGGTAAAAGCACTCAAAAGGTTGGGGTTTGAGTTGTAAGTAAGGTAGTCGGGTAAAAGGTTGGGGACCCTTCGATGCACGTCAATTGGCGTTTCGAGGTTGCCAATAACTATGTCATGGGCATGCAGGTGGTCAACCACAGCTTCCGAAACGTAGTGGGGGTGGGCTTTGCCAATCCACATCAAATCGCCAAAGAGGGCAACGCTCAGGGAATTTTCATCGGGTGTTAGGCCTTGGGTATGACTTCTTATCACATCCGTTTGCTCCTGAAAATAAAGCTTTAAGTGCTCATGAGCGTACGGCCTTTTGTACAGATATTTTTTAATGTATCGTATAATCTCCGTCACAGCTCGGTCTTTGGGCAATCCCTCGTACCGCGTATGGTGAAATCTTTTTTCGTACGTGGTCGCAACATCGAATGGCAGCGTTGACCAGGCTTCATCTTCAACCTTGCATTTTCTCACTATTCCCGCCAATGCCATGGCAAGAATGAGAACGATAGTGAGGGTATAGGTTAGCTTTTTGCGCATTTGAGCCGGATTATTAATAATACTGCAAACGATGAATTACTCATATTGTTCGAAGGGTTTCCACGTCGTAAAAATAAAAAAAACCGACAGGTTTTGCTGCCGGTTTTTTATGGTATTCAAAATTTTAGTACAAGAAGCTTAACAGTATCCCCGCTGCCACTGCGCTGCCAATCACTCCGGCCACGTTAGGGCCCATGGCATGCATCAACAGGTGATTGGTTTTATCATACTCCAAACCAACCATTTGCGAAATTCGGGCACTATCCGGTACTGCCGACACGCCTGCGTTACCAATCAGAGGATTCATCTTGTTACCCTCTTTCAGAAATATGTTAAAAATTTTCACAAACATAACACCGCCAAAAGTGGCGATAATGAACGAGATTGCACCCAGAATAAAGATGAAAACGGATTTTGGTGTGAGGAAGGTAGTCGCTTGTGTTGAAGCACCCACGGTTAGTCCAATAAGGATGGTTACAATGTCAATCATAGGTCCTCGAGCTGTATCGGCAAGCCTTTTTGTTACAGTGCTCTCCTTTAACAGGTTACCAAAGAATAGCATCCCCAGAAGCGGCAATCCCGAGGGGACAATGAATGTGGTCAGGAGAACCCCAATAATTGGGAAGAGTATTTTTTCCATCTTGGTAACCTGACGGGGAGGCTTCATTCTGATGACCCTCTCTTTTTTGGTGGTTAAGATTCTCATAATTGGAGGCTGAATAACGGGAACCAAAGCCATGTATGAATATGCCGAAATGGCAACTGCACCGAGGAGTTCAGGTGCAAGTCGCGATGAAAGGAAGATTGCCGTGGGACCGTCGGCACCTCCGATAATCCCAATGGCACCTGCCTCTTCAGCCGTGAACCCAAAGTAAAGGGCAGCCATGTAAGCTCCGAAAATTCCCAACTGAGCAGCAGCACCAATCAGGATAAGCTTCGGATTGGATATCAGCGCGCTGAAATCGGTCATGGCTCCAATCCCTAAAAAAATGAGGGGAGGATAAACGCCTTTGATAACCCCAAAGTACAGGTAGTTGAGTACGCTGCCCTCCTCGTAAATACCTGTTTGGAAACCGGGTACAAAAGGGATGTTGCCAAGGATAATGCCAAAACCTATGGGGACCAGAAGAAGGGGCTCATATTCCTTAATAATTGCTAAGGCAATGAAAGCCAAAGCAATGAGAATCATAATCCCATGCCCCCAGGTAACGTTGGCAAATCCGGTATAGGCAATAAATTGAGATAGATTCTCCAGAAGAAAAGAGAAAAAACCGCTTGATTGTTCCATGGCTACCCAATGATTATTAGCACTTCGCCTTCAAGGACAGAGTCTCCCTTGTTGACTCTAATTTCCACCACTTTTC
Organism: Bacteroidota bacterium; assembly: GCA_029558675.1. Classification (GTDB taxonomy): domain Bacteria; phylum Bacteroidota; class Bacteroidia; order Bacteroidales; family Tenuifilaceae; genus MWFE01. The sequence continues at coordinate 12,167 of JAKQEF010000017.1, forward strand.
CCTCCTTGTCGGAATCGATGTTGTTTTCCATTTTCATGGCTTCGAGAACAATAAGACGCTGCCCCACCTTGACGGCATCGCCGGGTCTAACGAGAACCTCCAGTATAACCCCCGGAAGCGGTGATTTAATAGCCCCCGAAGTGGCACTACCCGGACTGGCCGTTTTGGCTACCGCAGGATGCGAATCGGTAACCGGGACAGTATCGGGGCGAACAAGTTTTGGTGTTTTGGTCTGTTTCAACTCTTTGTCAATCTCAACTTTGTATGGAGTCCCATTCACCTCAACTTCGGCGATATTCCCTTCCACATTGGCAATGTGAACCGAATAATCAATACCATTTATTTTGAACTTGAAATCTTTCATTGCTATTGAATTTTTAAATTTTCTTTCACAGTGTGTTTGTTATTTAGTTTCTACGCCTTTGTTCGTGGGGCAACTGCCGTAGCCCGTATATTTTCGAACTCCAGGGCGAGTAGAGTCGTGAAACCCTTTGAATGGTTATGATGGTTGACTCCTGATCGTGCGTGTCGGTTTCATACAAGTACAGGGCAACCGATATGGCAGCGTAAACCTCCCCGGCAACTTCCTGGCTTGTCACAGGAAGGCCTTGCTCTTTGGCAAATTTTGCCGATTTGAGCTGAGCGCTTCTTTGATTTATCTTCCCAATTGTCCTGAATATTCTGTATAGGACTATCAAAGCCGCAAATACTACTGCCATGGCAATGATGGCCATGATTATTCCCGATGGGTCGAAAGCCAAAAACGCCTCCCCGCTTGATGTTTTCTCAAATCTACCTTCATTGGTGGAATTGGGTGTGGAGAAAAAACTCTTTTCCCAGGATGGGCTGCCATCTGGCATCCTGTTATACACCTGATTCAGTTCCAGTAAAGGAAGCGTAACACTATCGATGATGGTGCCATCGGAGCTTAGTAATGCGATGAACCTGTGGGTGCTATCCAGCGTAAAGTTCAGATGTTGCGTGCCATGCTCGGTTTTGTTATCGGCAAAGAATACCATGAACTGGCGTGCCTGAATTTCCGATTTTGGATCACCCGAAGGGATTTTGTACTTCTTTGGCTCGTTCAAATCATTGGTCAGGTAGCAATTGGCTATATTCACCGAGTTGTACCCGATGTTCATGATTTCAATCCAAGGGCTACGCTGTCCAAAATTGTCAACGTAGTTGTCGGTATTGAAAAGCATTGCCTCGTTGATACGTAAACTGCTCACGTTTTGTGCAGTAGCATCAATTGTGGCGATGAATACTCCAATGCTCAGTATTAAAACAGCTGTTAACTTTCTCATCATTATAAGTATGTAGGGTTATAATGGTAAGTTGGAGTGTTTTTTAGGAGGATTAAGGTCCTTCTTGGTTGCCAACGACTGAAGTGCGCGGATAACACGGAATCGGGTATTACGGGGTTCGATGATGTCATCCAGGTATCCAAATTTTGCGGCTACGTAAGGATTGGCAAATTTCTCCTTATATTCCTGTTCCTTTTGCATCAGAAACTCAACCTTAGCCTTTTCGTCTTCAATGTTATCCAATTCCCTGCTCAACAGAACCTCTATGGCTCCTTTGGGACCCATTACGGCAATCTCGGCGCTTGGCCATGCGTAGTTGATATCACCACGCAGGTGCTTGGAGCTCATCACGTCGTATGCGCCGCCGTATGCTTTGCGGAGGATGATGGTAACTTTCGGCACGGTGGCTTCGCCATAGGCATACAGCAACTTCGCCCCGTGAATGATAATGCCGTTATATTCCTGACCTGTACCGGGCAAGAAGCCTGGAACGTCAACCAGGGTAACGATGGGAATGTTAAAGGCATCGCAGAAGCGGACAAAGCGTGCCGCTTTACGCGAGGCGTTGATGTCGAGAACTCCGGCCAGGTATTTCGGCTGGTTGGCCACAATGCCCACCGATTGACCGTTGAATCGGGCAAAGCAGGTGATGATGTTGGCGGCATAGTTGCTCTGCAATTCCAAAAACTCACCATTGTCAACAATGGCCGAAATAACGTCCTTCACATCGTAAGGCTTATTCGCGCTGTCGGGAATTATTTCGTTCAGCGAATCTTCAAGCCTGTTGATGGGGTCGTTGGTGGGGATAATGGGCGCCTCCTCCAGGTTGTTTTGTGGCAGATAGTTGAGAAGTTTACGGATAATCATAATCCCCTCCTCCTCGGTATCGGAAACAAAGTGAGCAATTCCCGATTTGGTGGAATGAACGCTGGCTCCACCAAGCTCTTCGGAGGTAACGGTTTCACCGGTTACGGTTTTAACTACTTTTGGACCCGTAACGAACATGTAGCTGGTATTGCGCGACATGATGATGAAATCGGTGAGGGCAGGGGAGTAAACAGCACCACCGGCACAAGGTCCGAAGATGGCAGATATTTGAGGGATTACACCCGATGCGAGGATATTGCGCTGGAATATCTCGGCATACCCCCCCAAACTCTTAACGCCCTCCTGAATACGGGCTCCCCCGCTGTCGTTGATGCCAATAACCGGTGCGCCAACCTTCATGGCCGTATCCATGATTTTGCAGATTTTTGCTGCAAACATTTCGGATAGCGACCCCCCGAATACCGTGAAATCCTGAGAGAAGACGTAAACCAGGCGGCCATCGATGGTTCCGTATCCGGTAACAACCCCATCGGAGAGGTAAGACTCCTTATCCAGTCCAAAATCAATGCACCTATGCGATACGAACATGTCAAACTCTTCAAAACTGCCTTCATCGAGCAGCATGTCGATACGCTCGCGAGCCGTGTATTTCCCTTTTTTACGTTGAGATTCAATTCTCTTTTGGCCGCCTCCCATTTTTGCCTTGATTCGCAGCTCAATCAGTTCCTTAATTTTTTCTCCTTGAGTACTCATGTCAACATCGTGTTTGGATGGTTATCTATTCTTGTTTTCGCAAAGTTCGGTAAGCACCCCGATGGTGGATTTGGGGTGGAGGAAGGCTATGTCAAGCCCTTCGGCACCCTTCCTGGGTACTTTATCGATAAGGGTTACCCCCTTCTCTTCCATCTTTTTGAGCTGCTTCTCAATGTCAGTAACGGCAAAAGCAATGTGGTGAATTCCTTCCCCTTTTTTCTCTATGAATTTGCCAATGGGCCCTTCGGGGTCGGTCGATTCCAGTAGTTCGATTTTGGTTTGACCCACCATAAAGAATGCGGTCTTTACTTTTTGGTCCTTAACCTCCTCAATGTTGTAACATGTTAGGCCAAGGATTTCCTCGTAGAATGGAATGGCATCCTGCAAATTTTTAACTGCAATGCCAATGTGCTCGATATGCGAAATGCTCATGGTTAAATTATTTTTGTTCGGTTTGTAAATAATAGTGCAAAGTTAATTTCAATAGTTTAGTTAAACTACAGCTAAAAACAACCATTTGCCTGTTCTTCAACAATGTTGGATAACATGTTTTGGCTAATCAAATCATCATTTTCCGAATTATACCCTATGGTTTTTTTTATTTCTGCTATCCTTGATACTTTTGCAGAGAATCCATTGTTATAAAATGTTTTCTATGCATTGGCTTGCCAGAACCGAACTCCTCGTTGGAGAGGAGAATGTGGAAAGATTGAGAAATAGCCATGTACTGGTGGCCGGGCTTGGCGGCGTGGGAGCGTATGCTGCCGAGCAGCTGTGCCGTGCCGGCATCGGCGAGCTGTCCATTGTTGATGGTGATACCATCCATGTAACCAATATCAACCGTCAACTGCCTGCGCTGAATAGCACTTTAGGTATGCCAAAGGCCGAAGTCCTTGGACGACGCCTCATGGATATAAATCCAAATCTTAAACTGCACGTTTATCAAGAGTACATTCGCGATGAACGGATGACAGAAATCTTGGCCAATCGCTACGATTATGTGGTGGATGCCATAGATACCCTTTCTCCAAAATTTTACCTGATCTACCTCAGCCTTCTCAACGGACACAGACTGGTTAGCTCCATGGGCAGCGGGGGAAAGGTTGACCCACTGCAGGTGCAGATTGCCGATATTTCGCAATCGCACTCCTGCCCTTTGGCGCGTAACCTGCGAAAGCGCCTTCACCGGAGGGGCGTTTACGAAGGGTTTAAAGTGGTTTTCTCATCGGAGGAAGTGCCCGAACATGC
>JAKQEF010000018.1 GCA_029558675.1 Bacteroidota bacterium
CCCTGAGAATAGCAATTGTATTAATATTCGTAAAATCAATAGCGTTGTAGCCCGAGACATTGCTTTCAGCTTTGGTGTGCAACATGCAAGTTTTTTCGGGGCGGAGAAACAGTTCAAACTGGTTGTTGGTGCCACTCTTGATAATGAAACGGCCATCGGAGCAAGGAGAATTGAGTTGATTCAGTATTCCAGCGGCAATTCGAACGATACCATTTTCTACAAGGAATACCCCAAGGGGTCGTTAACATTTCCCAGAAATCTTACCGCTGGTTTTACATTCTCGTACATGAGCAATTTTATGATTGGATTTGAATATGGTTACCAGGATTGGACGAACGCAAGGTTTCTCAATGCAGCGGATTCATTAACCAAAAGCCAATCGATTAGAGGGGGTTTACAGTTTACCCCAAACCCCAACGATTTGAAATACTACTATAAGCGTATCAGCTACCGGGCTGGTTATCACTATACCAATACCAACATAAAACTCAAAGGGAATCAGATAAAGGATTATGGCATAAGTTTTGGATTAGGATTACCATTCCGTAGAACCAACACATCCTTTAACTGCTCGGTTGAAGTGGGAAGGAAAGGAACTTTAAAGGATAATTTAGTTCAGGAAACCTACGGGATATTGAACATCGGTTTTACCTTTTATGATTTTTGGTTTATAAAGAGAAAATTCAATTAGTAATATTCATAAAACACACTGTTTACCATGAAAAAGTTTTTGACATATAGGATTTTACCCGCAATAGTTATTCTGCTGTTCGCAATGAACAGCAGGGGTCAGGCATACCTTCAGGACCCAAAATTTGGAGATACTCAGGAAGCGAGGCAAGAATGTGCGGCCAATCTATCGTTATACCAGGAGTTTTACAATCAGCGGGATTTCAACAGGGCTAAACCCCTTTGGATGAAAGTACTGAAAAACTGCCCCGCTGCCAGGCAGAATACCTACGTTCATGGTGTTAGAATGCTCAAAACATGGATTGATGAGGAGCCCAATCCCATGAGGAAAAACGTTCTCATCGATTCGCTAATGATGGTTTACGACATGCGCATCAAATACTTTGGCAACAAGGGTGTGGTGCTGGGTCAAAAAGGTGCCGATCTGGCATCATTGGATCAGGACAAATATGAGGAGGCGTATAACTATATCGCCGAATCGGTTGCAATGGAGAAAGAGGGATCAACGGCAGTGGTAATTTTTACCTACATGAACCTCACAAAAACCATGTATGACAACAACAAGATTGATGCTGAGAAAGTAATCAATACCTATTCCCTGCTTGCCGATTACCTGGATGCACAGATAAAGGATAAGCCCGATGACCAACGTACAGTACAGGTAAAAGAGAGCGTTGATGCCATATTTGCCAATTCTGGAGTTGCCAACTGTGAAAACCTTGTAGCCCTCTTTGAACCAAGGGTTAAAGCCAATCCATCGGATATAGATTTGGCTGCGAAAACCTACAACCTGCTCAGCGCCAACCGATGTGAAGATGCTCCGCTGTACAGGCAAGTTGGCGAAATACTATTCAACAACGAGCCCACAGCAGCACGTGCCTACGAATTGGCCAAAATCTATACAGGACTACGGGAGTTCAAGAAATGTGAGAAATTCTACCAGGATGCCATTAAACTCGAAAGCGATTCGGTAAAAAAATCGGTGTACCTATGCGAATATTCCAACCTCATGTGTAACGAGTTTAAAAATCCGCAGCAAGCCAGAGCGCTTGCTCTTCAGGCCATTGCTGAAAACCCCAATCTGGGCCATGCCTACATCATGATTGGAAACCTATACGCCGCTGAAAAGAATTGCGGAAACGATGATTTCGAAAAGCGTACCGTTTACTGGGCCGCGGTGGATAAGTTTATGAAGGCAAAACAGGTTGACCCCAGCCTGACCGAAGACTGCAATAAGCTGATC
>JAKQEF010000028.1 GCA_029558675.1 Bacteroidota bacterium
TAGACCGCAAGATAGGCGTCGAATACAACCGCATAATCTCATACCTGCCCGACCATTGTTGGATAGGAATTACCGACCAAGACATGTGCTTTTTACATCCTGAGCAGAAGAAGTGGATTGCCGGGATTATTGAACAGGGTGGGTATGAGCTTTACGGGTGTCTGACAAACAGGCTGCATTCGGATGAGCAGGCTCCGTTCAGGGGAGCGAACGACACGCCGAATATGTATGATGAACAGAATTATATGGCGCATAAGAAATTTGCGTTGGAGATAAGGAGTAAATACGGGGATGAGGTAGTCCCGACAGCCTCCGTAATTGCGGGATTGCTGATGGTGTTCAACAAGGACACATGGGAGCGTGTGGGCAGATTCAGGGAAACGGGGATATGGTTCGACACTTATTTCTCAAATGTCATTCAGCGCAAGGGAATAATGCGCGGCATTTACGTATTTCACGATTACCGTCTGCCACTCCCCGACTACGAAGCGTGTCACTACAACAATCATCTGTACAGGGATTTGTGGAAAGAGGCGTTTGAGGCGAATAAACAAACTAAACAATTAACGGTTCGTGTATGAGTAGTTGGGGATTACGTGGCAGGAACCAATCAAAATACACTAAACTATGGGCGAGGTAGAACGCTGAAATATGCACTACAACCCCAATTACTTATACACATTGTTAGCGGTTGTTTTTTATTGATTATTAATATTTTAAATATATAAATTATGAGTTACATAGTAGTAGATATTGAATCTGATGGCGAAATTCCATTTAAAAATTCAATGGTGTGTTTCGGTGCTGTGATTGTTGAACCAACATTATCCAAAACATTTTATGGTAAAACAAAACCAATTTCAGAAAATTGGAAACCAGAAGCGCTTGCAATAAGCGGATTTAGTCGAGAACAACATTTAAAGTTTGATGACCCTAAACAGGTTATGGAAAACTTTGCAAAATGGATTGAAGAAAATTCGATTGGAAAACCAACATTTATTAGTGACAACCTTGCGTTTGATTGGCAATGGATTAACTGGTATTTTCATTATTACATTGGTCGCAATCCATTTGGGTTTTCTGGTAGAAGAATCGGGGATTTGTATTGTGGAATGAAAATGGATTGTGGTTTAAATTCTGAGTGGAAAAAACTTTACAGAAAAACAACTCACGACCATAATCCAGTCAACGATGCAAAAGGAAATGCAGAAGCATTAATTCAGTTTCGCAAAATGGGATTGCGGATTCCCTTAAAATAACCGCTAACTTAGAAATAGAATCAATGCTTATACACCCCGGAAACATGGGTATAAAAACAAAATGAAAACAATCAACAACAGGTGAGTCTATGACCCCCGAAGCCCGACCCATCGCCTTTGGCGTGGGGGGGGGTAATTCACACGGGTATCGTTTTCCCGTTGTAAATCATTCTATTGAGCATCTCAAATTCTCCGCTTTCATCCTTTTCAATCCGTGCAAAGCCCTGTGTCCATCGGTTTTTGGGGTTGTAACGTGGGTGTAAATTACACAAGCACCCGATT
>JAKQEF010000065.1 GCA_029558675.1 Bacteroidota bacterium
CCGAAGGAATTGACGACGACGTTGATTAACCAATACCTGCTTAACCGGTATAATTTCGTTAAAGACTTACATGAACTCCGGTAATATGGCATCGAAATACCTTATTGTGCTATTGGGCCCAACCGGGGTTGGCAAAACGGATTTAAGCATCAGACTATCCACGCACTATAATGCTCCCATCCTATCGGCCGATTCGAGGCAATTCTTCAGGGAGTTAAGGATTGGCACGGCCGCACCAACATCCGGGCAGCTGAATGCTGCCGAACACCATTTTATTGGGCACAAAAGCGTTACCGAAAGGTATAGCTGCGGAATGTTTGAACTGGATGCCCTTGCCATGTTGGAAAATATTTATGCAAAAAGAGATGTGGCCATTCTTGTGGGCGGTTCAATGCTGTATATAAACGCAGTGTGCCAGGGGATAGACGACTTTCCTACTCCCGATCCTGACTTGCGGAAAAGTTTGGAAGAGCAGCTGAAAAAAGAGGGCATCGAAAGCCTAAAAGCTCAGCTAAAATTGTTGGATATTGAGCACTACAGAAAGATTGACTTGAAAAATACACAACGGGTTTTGAAAGCCGTTGAGGTATGCCTTCAAACAGGGAAACCTTACAGTAGTTTTCTTACCCATCCAAGCAAACAAAGGCCATTCGAACTTATAAAAATTGGGTTAACTCTTCCTCGCCAGGAACTCTACGAGCGTATAAACCGTCGCGTTGACAAGATGATTGGCCAAGGGTTGGTGAATGAGGTTGAAAGTCTCAAGGAGCATAAATCCCGAAACGCTTTAAAAACAGTAGGCTATAAAGAAATATTCGAATATTTAGAAGGCAATACCACGCTTGACAAGGCCATTGACCTTATCAAACGCAATAGCCGACGGTATGCCAAGCGGCAGCTAACCTGGTGGGCTAAAGATGCAGGCATAAGGTGGTTTAACCCCAGCCATGAGCAGGCCATTGGTGAATACATTGATTCGGTTATTTCGAATAAAGATCCTTTTACAAGGTAGTACAAGTTCACAAAAACTATCATTATCTTATTCAATCCTCTAAAGATACCAGTTATGCAATACTTTTTTTTTGGTAAAACTATTATCCAAATCAAATTTTTACTAATTTTATTTGTTTTCTAACTAATACTTTCATCATGGAAATAAAAGGAACGGCTGTGAAAAGCACGCCTGATTACATTAAGGAAAATTATCCAACACGTTATTTAGAATGGATACAATCCATGCCTCCTTCATCCAAAACAATATTTGAACAGCCAATCTATGCTACCAGTTGGTATAGCCTTACCAACGCAGTTATTATTCCTACCCAAAAAGCCGGCGACCTGTTTTTCGGAGGGAATCACGAAAAGGCTGCTTGGGAAATAGGGAGATATAGCGCAGATGTAGCGTTGAAAGGTATTTATAAAATTTTCGTAAGAGTTAGTAGCCCGCATTTCGTATTAAGCAGGGCTTCAAGCATTTTTGCAGCCTACTACAAACCTTCCGATATTAAGGTTATAGAGAGCAAAGACAAAAGTTGTGTTCTTCAGTTAGCACAATTTAAACAGGATGAATTACTGATTATGCAGCGTATTGCTGGATGGTTAGCCAAAACTTTGGAGATAACTCAAAAAACTGCACTTAGCGTTGGTGTCAGTAATGATGTAATAAATGGCGAGTTGCTTACAAGAATTACAGCCAAATGGGATTAATGACTCTATCCCTAATCCTAATTATTCTAATTAATTGAACTTATACGCTACTTTTTTTTAACTTTACAAACGCGAGAAGTATTACAGCACCATCTTTTTCAATAAGTTTATGTTCATTACAAGAAAAAAACCAGATAAAAAAGAAATAATGTCACAAATAAATTGAGTATCAACTTTCAATAAATAAAAAAATGAAGCACAAAAACAAGAAAGGAGAAAGTAGAAAGGTAAAAGGAGCAAGTACTTTTTTAAAAGCAAAAAGAATAGGAGTAGCAGCACTTTTAACTTTTACCTTTTCTCTTTCAACTGTCATGGCACAGGAGAGCATTAACGCCTCAGGAGGCAAAGCATCGGGCAATGGAGGCTCGTCCGACTACTCTGTGGGTCAGGTTGTTTACCAAACCCATACCGGATCCACCGGCTCGGTGGCAGAAGGGGTACACCAACCCTACGAAATTTCTGAAGTAACGGGTATTGACGAGGCAAAAGGCATTACCCTATCTGTTGTGGCATATCCCAACCCGGTGAACGATCATCTCATGCTAAAAGTAGATAATTACGAACTTTTAGATTTGCATTACCTGCTCTTCGATATCAATGGGAAACTTCTGCAAAAAGGGAGTATTACCAGTAGCCAAACACATATTGCCGTGGGCAATCTGGCACCCGCCACCTATATTGTGAAAGTAATACAAGGCCATAGGGAAATTAAAACTTTCAAGATCGTTAAAAATTAGCTTTTCGATATTCTGATTTGGGTAACTACCTAACAGATGAAATCCACCCTACTGTAGCAGCCAACTTCGATTTTACCGAAGCTGTGTCAAAAACCAGATGAATTGTTAATATCTGTGAAAAAGAATATCCCTCCTCTTTCCATGATATTTTAAATAAGTAAAAATAATTCTTACACCAAACAATCCATGAAGAGGTTAGATAAAGACTTGCCCCTGTACTATTTCCAAAACTTAATGAATTTCAGCCATTTGGCATTCCATTTCGTAACATCGCGCCATGGCGGTGTGAGTAGCGGTAGCTATAAAAGCCTTAACATGGGCATGATGCAGGATGATCCCGTTGGCAACGTGATGGAAAATCGCAACAGGGTTGCAAAGGCCGTAGGCCTGAATGCCAACGATTTTGTGTACCCTGTTCAGGTCCATGGCACCCATGTCCCAAGAGTTTATGAGATAGATCGCGGAAAGGGTTGCCATTCTATTTCCGACGCTTTTGCCGATACCGATGGCTTTATTACCAATGTTCCCCGCCTCTGCCTGATGACCCTGGCTGCCGATTGCGTTCCCATCGTTTTTCTCGATCCTGTGGAAAAAGCCATTGGAGTTGCCCATGCTGGTTGGAAGGGAACAGTGCTTAAAATCCCTGCGGTGCTGATTGACAATATGAAAAGGGAGTTTGGTACCAATCCGGCCAATCTGATTGTTGGTATAGGCCCATCGGGCGGGCCCTGTTGCTACGAGGTTGGCAACGATGTGGTTGAGGAGATTGCCGTGCATTTCAACCCATCGCAGGTAACTGTTCAGCGGGATGGAAAAACCTATTTTGATATGTGGAAGGCCAATTGGCTGACCCTAACGGAATCGGGGGTTAAGCAGGAAAATATCGAGGTAGCCGAGATATGTACCATAACCGATAATCACACCTTTTTTTCAGCCCGAAGGGGCGATAACGGAAGATTTGCCGCCGGAATTTTCCTTGTTTAAACCCGATTATTCCTAAAACCTTTTTTATCTGATTCTTTAAACTAAATAGAAAACTGATAAGAAAGATATAATTCAGATATACATCTAATTACATCACCTCATTCAAAACCCTTGATATGATTAAAGGGAAAGTATAGTCAAAAAAGAGTAAAATCATGGTTTCATAGCTCAATTTTAAAAAAAATATAATCTATATATGAAATATTAAGTATATTTACGCAAAGTTTCATTCATACATTATAAAATGAGATTACCTGATTACACAGAACGTCCGCTTTATGTCAATAAAATCAGCCCGTATATTGGCAAACAAATCATTAAGGTAATTACAGGTCAGCGACGTGTGGGAAAAAGCTATATCCTTTTTAATCTGATGGATTTTATCAAAATTAAAGATCCTCAGGCAAATATAATTTACATTAATTGTGAATTAGAGCAGTTTCTCCAAATCAAGAGCCACGAAGATTTACTAAAATATGTGAAGCAACAATTAAAACCCGGTGTTAACAACTACTTGCTGATTGATGAGATACAAGAGATATCCTCTTTTGAACTAGCGCTACGAAGTTTGTTTGCCGAAAATATTTGCGATATAACCTGTTCAGGGAGTAATGCCAACATGCTCTCCGGAGAACTTGCAACCTACCTTTCGGGCCGATACATCGAATTTAACATACACAGCCTCAGTTACAGTGAATTTCTTCAATTCCATAGTTTTAATTCATCTCCCGAATCTGTTTTGAAATACCTGAAGTATGGGGGCATGCCCTACCTTATACAAATTGGCTTAAACGAAGATATGCCATTTGAATACCTGCGAAATGTATATGCCACAATTCTTTTAAGGGATGTGGTGGCAAGGGAGAATATTAGAAATGTTCCATTTCTGGAAAACCTCATTCAATATCTCGCAGGAAATATTGGCAACTTTTTTTCAGCAAATAATATTAGCCGATACCTCAAATCGCAAAGAATCAGCATGAGCCCCCAGCTGGTTATTAACTACCTAAAAGCATTGACCAATGCGTATTTTATCCATAAGGTGGTGCGTGCAAATGTGGAAGGGTTGAAGATTTTTGAAATAGGCGAAAAGTATTACTTTGAGGATCTGGGTTTGCGGAACGCTTTATGGGGACAAACCCAAAGGATGGATTTACACCAATTGGTGGAAAATGCTGTTTTCCTCCACCTTAAGCAGTTGGGCTATAACGTATTCGTTGGCCAACTTGGCACACAGGAAATCGATTTTGTGGCCGAGAAACAGGGTTTTAAAGTGTATGTTCAGGTTTGCCTGCAGCTAAGCAAAGAAAAAACTATGAACAGGGAGTTTGGCAACCTTTTGCAAATAAAGGATAACTATCCAAAATACGTGGTCAGCCTAAATGAACCATTAATTGGCCACAATTATAAAGGGATAATCCATTTAAACCTGCACGATTTCTTAATAAATGATATATAAACTCAGCACAATCCAAAATTTTCCAACCTAATAAAGCGCAGGAATTTTCCTTGCATAAACCCGATAATTCCAAAACCTTTTGTATTTTGTGCACCGATTTTTAAGCCATTGAAGTTTAAAATTCGTGAAAATGCTGTATGATATATTACTAACCTAAAACTAAAACCTAAGTATATGTCGGAACAAAATGATAACGAAAGGGTAATTGGATTGCCCGAAAATGCTTACCGGGAGCTGAAGCCCGGCGAGGAGTACAATCCGGTTATGTCGCCCCTGAAAATTGTACCCGAAGTAACCCTCTACTCGGTGCTTTGGGGACTTTTAATGGCCATCATATTTTCGGCAGCCGCCGCGTATCTGGGCCTTAAGATAGGACAGGTTTTCGAAGCTGCCATTCCCATAGCCATCATAGCCATCGGAATATCGGCATTGACAAAGCGAAAGAATGCCCTTGGCGAGAATATAATTATTCAATCCATTGGCTCCAGTTCGGGTGTAATTGTTGCCGGTGCCATTTTCACACTGCCCGCCCTTTACATTCTCAACTTAGAGGCTCACTTCTACCAGGTATTTTTTTCATCGCTGCTGGGGGGTGTGTTGGGCATTCTGTTTCTAATCCCGTTCCGAAAGTATTTTGTTCAGGATATGCACGGCCAGTACCCCTTTCCTGAGGCTACTGCCACCACCGAAGTGCTTATATCGGGCGAGAAAGGGGGAAAACAGGCGAAACTGCTTCTGATCAGCGGATTGGTTGGAGGTCTATACGATTTTATCATAGCCACTTTCGGCTGGTGGAGCGAGGTGTTTACCACCAGGGTAATTCCGTTTGGCGCCACGCTTGCCAATAAGGCCAAGATGGTCTTCCAGATCAACGTGGGAGCCGCCATTGTGGGTCTGGGGTATATCATCGGGTTGAAATATGCAGCCATCATCTGCGCGGGATCCTTTGTAGGATGGTTTGTGTTCATCCCCTTCCTCAACTACTTTGCCGAGGGTATGGCCAGCCCTGTGGGTACCAATGCGCTGGCACTTATCGGCGATATGAGCGCCGAGGAGATATTCTCTCACTACATACGTCCCATTGGCATCGGGGGAATTGCCATGGCCGGGATTATTGGCATCATCAGGTCGTGGAACATCATCAAACAGGCCGTAGGCCTTGCAGTTTCCGAAACCGTTGGCCGTAAGGGTGGTGCAACAAAAGAGGAACTGCGTACCCGCCGCGATTTGCCCATGAAAATTATCGGTTTCGGTCTGATTGCCACCGCGCTGCTCATCTTCATCTTTTTTCAGTTCGGAGTTGTTCACAATCTCACCCATGCCCTTGTGGGATTGGGCATAGTAATGATAATTGCCTTCCTTTTTACCACGGTGGCCGCCAATGCCATAGCCATTGTGGGCACCAACCCCGTTTCGGGCATGACGCTGATGACCCTGATAATCGCCTCCATCATTCTTGCATCTGTCGGGCTGTCGGGTGAGAGCGGCATGGTGGCAGCCCTTATCATTGGCGGAGTGGTGTGCACAGCCCTTTCCATGGCCGGTGGCTTTATCACCGACCTGAAAATTGGCTACTGGCTCGGTTCATCGCCCTACAAACAGCAAAGCTGGAAATTCCTGGGCACCCTTGTGGCAGCTGCAACCGTGGGAGGCGTAATCATTCTGCTCAACAAAACGTACGGATTTACGGGCGAGGGTGCTCTGGTTGCCCCACAGGCCAACGCCATGGCAGCGGTTATTGAACCCATGATGAGCGGCAAACCCGCTCCCTGGCTGCTCTACACTGCGGGTGCCATGCTTTCGTTGATTTTGACCATGATCAACGTGCCTGCTCTGGCATTCTCATTGGGTATGTTTATCCCCTTGCACCTGAATACCCCACTTTTGGTGGGAGGGATTATTGCCCATATCGTTGCCAACAGAAGCAAGGATGCCAAGTTAAATCAGGCCCGTCGCGAGAGGGGAACCCTTATCGCATCAGGATTTATTGCAGGGGGTGCGTTGATGGGTGTAGTTAGCGCAATTCTCAAATTCGGCGGGATCAACTTTGTTGATCCGCAATGGTTTGCGTCCAACGCTGCTCAAATACTCGGGTTGGGTATGTTCCTGCTTATTTGTATCTACCTTGCCCTGGAGAGTCTAAGGGCCAAGCCTGATACAGAATAGGAAACCGGATAGAAACTAATAGAGCAAAGGGTTTTGGATAGCTTATCCCAAACCCTTTACTTTTTTCATAAACCTCTCGTTATCAATAATAAACCTGATGTGGGTACCATGACCTATTTCACCCTGTTCGTCCCACGCTTTTAACGAGAACGTAAGCTTTCTCTCGTCAATGGCGGTTAGTATGGCTTCGCTCTTAACCCTTTCGCCAATAGGCGTAGCCTTGATATGCTTCACGCTGATTTCGATGCCAACCGTTCCGTGTCCTGCGGGGAGACAATGCTGAACGGCCATCATGGCCGCATTTTCCATTAGGGCAATCATTGAGGGAGTGGCATACACTTCCAATAATCCGGAACCGTAACTCGAGGCTGTATGCCCCTTTTCCACTGTTAGTTCCGATATATGGGAAATCCCAACTTGTAAAGATGTGCTCATAACCTTTTTTTCACAAAGATATAAGGAATAATAAGCTTATGGATAAAGATATTTCCAGGGGGTTTTCTATTTTTGTATAGATGGACGGAGATTAAAAGCGAAGTATCTAATGCCACAAACACCGATATGTCCATGGTAAACCAAATTAAACAATCATTCGAAAAGCACTTCTCACCTGCTCCACTCATGGTAAAATCGCCCGGAAGGGTGAATCTGATCGGTGAGCATACCGATTACAACAACGGATTTGTGCTGCCGTCAGCCATTGACAAGTATGTGTACTTTGCGGTAAAGCCCAACGGATTGGATGAGTACAGGTTCCTTGCCTACGATTTGAATAGCCGCTTCAGCACCTTATCCCGGCGTATTGAGCCCTGCGACAAACCGTGGGCAAACTACCTATTGGGCGTTATCGCCCAGATGGCAGGACACGGGAAGAGCATTCCCGGGTTCGATTGCGTTTTTGGCGGCAATATTCCCATGGGCGCAGGGCTATCCTCGTCGGCAGCCATTGAATGTGGGCTGGCATACGCGTTGAATCATCTATATAATTTAGGATACAGCCAATTGGAACTGGCACTGCTTTCACAAAAGGCCGAACACGAGTATGCCGGTGTGCAATGCGGTATCATGGACCAATTCGCTGTGCTGTTTAGCCGCAGTGATCATGTCATTAAGCTGGATTGTCAATCGCTTGACCACGAACATTACAGGCTGGATATGAGCCATTTATCAATAGTTCTGGTCAATACGGGTGTTAAACATTCCCTTGCATCATCGGAATACAACAGGCGGAGAATGGAGTGCCAAAAGGGAGTGGACATTTTGAAACGAGAGAGCGATGGCATCCGTTCGCTTCGCGATGTGAGCATGGACTTAATAGTGAAGAACCGCCATAAATTTGATGAGACTATTCAGAAACGGTGTACATACGTTTTGGAAGAGAATGAGCGAGTGTTAGCGGCATGCCATTGCCTTGCCAATGGCGATTTCAATGCCTTTGGGCAGCTGATGTACCAATCGCACTACGGGCTTAGGGACAAGTACGAAGTGAGCTGTGCCGAACTGGACAGGCTGGTGGAGCTAACCGAGCCTATGGATGGCGTGCTGGGCGCAAGGATGATGGGCGGAGGTTTTGGTGGTTGCACCATCAATCTGGTCGAAAACAACCATTTGGATAACTTCAAACGATTGATTACCAATGAGTACAAAACGCCCGACTCTTCAAATCCCGAAATATACACCTGCACTCTTGGGGGTGGAACACGATTAGCATAAAGTATAAATTGTATTAAATTTTATCTTTGTACTAACTACAAATAACGGAAGAATAAAAACTTACAATATTTTCAACCTCACCAAAAAATGAATTGTATGGACTGGAATTTTGCCGGAATTGACTACGTGATTTTAGCCCTCTACGCCATAGTTATCGTATCCATTGGGCTTTGGGTATCGCGCCGAAAAAAGGGAGAGGAACGAACAGCAGAGGACTACTTTTTGGCGGGTAAATCGTTGCCCTGGTGGGCAATTGGGGCATCTCTTATAGCCGCCAACATTTCGGCCGAGCAGTTTATTGGCATGTCGGGGTCGGGGTTTGCCATTGGTTTGGCCATAGCCTCGTACGAGTGGATGGCTGCCATCACCCTGATCATTGTGGGCAAATTCTTTCTCCCCATATTCATCGAGAAGCGCATATATACCATACCCGAATTCGTGGAGCACCGCTTTAGCAAGAGCCTGAAAACCATTCTGGCCGTATTCTGGATATCGCTATTCATATTCGTCAATCTCACCTCGGTGCTGTTCCTGGGTGCCAAAGCCATTGATACCATTGTGGGTGTGGGCGATGGCAGCCTGATGTTAGTGGCCATTCTGGGCCTGGCCCTTTTCGCTGCGGCCTACTCCCTATGGGGCGGACTTTCGGCTGTGGCATGGACCGATGTGGTGCAGGTTGCCCTGCTGATTTTGGGTGGGTTGGTAACTACGGCCATTGCCCTTACCAAGCTAACACCCGATGGTGGCATCATAAAAGGTTTTCAGCATCTTTATACGGTGGTTCCCGAGAAGTTTTCCATGATACTGTCCAAGGGTGAAATCATCACCCCCGACGGGCGTGATGCCTGGTGGGATTTGCCGGGGTTTTCGGTGCTTATCGGCGGGATGTGGGTTGCCAACCTTTACTATTGGGGTTTCAACCAGTATATCATACAACGCACGCTGGCGGCCAAAAGCCTTAGAGAGAGTCAGAAGGGTATTGTGTTTGCTGCATTCCTTAAGCTGATTATCCCCCTTATTGTTGTTGTTCCCGGCATTGTTGCGTATGTTCTTAACTATCAGGAAGGTGCAGTATTGGACCCCACATTCATTGGGGCAGACGGGCAAATTCTCAACGATAGTGCTGCGCCGTGGCTAATAAGCAAGTTCATACCGGTTGGGCTAAAAGGGCTTGTGCTGGCCGCGCTGATAGCCGCCATCGTATCATCGCTGGCATCCATGCTCAACTCCACCTCCACCATCTTCACCATGGACATCTACCGACCCTATTTCAACAGGAATGCTTCCAACGCCAAAACGGTATCGGTTGGTCGCATATCTGCTGCCATAGCCCTAGTGATTGCGGTATTCATTGCCCCTCAGCTGGGAAATATCGGACAGGTATTTCAGTACATTCAGGAATACACGGGGGTGGTGAGCCCGGGTATTCTGGCGGTATTCATGATGGGATTGTTCTACCGAAAAGCCACCAACAAGGGTGCGATTATTGGTGTTGTTCTTTCCATCCCCATTGCCCTTTACTTTAAGGTGGGCCCCAATGGATGGGCAAATGGCACAGCCATTGAATCGCTGTTCGTCGTGCTGCCATTCATGAAGCAGATGATGATAACCTGCCTGGCCACCATCGGCCTGATCATCCTGTTCAGCTATATTGACAACAAAGGGGCCAACGATGGTAAGGGTATTGTCCTGTCGCGTCAGCTATTCGAAACAAGCAAGGGGTTCAATATCGGGGCATTGGTGCTGACTATAGTGCTGATTTTCCTTTACGTGGTGTTTTGGTAAGAAGCATTGCAAAGTCAAGGTGAAATAATGCTATCCCCCACCCCTTCCAAACCGCTTACGGGGTGGCGCTGCGTGGCAAACTGTCAGCCCGTGAGTGAAAACGCACGAAACCCGCCAAAAAAAGGCGGGTTCGTTATTTTACTATACCGCAGGCTTAGCCTGCTAATGATAGACCGACTCAGGTACAACCTGAGCCGAACTGGTCTCATGTGGCCGGTTAATGGTTCCCTCGCAGCCCTCTTTTACAGTTTCTGCCTGATCCCCGGATTAAGGGCCGGATCGTCACGAAGCACGCATAACCGCAATCTTTTTCTGCCAGTGGATGAAGCCGTAGACAGCCATCACCAGGAATATGACATACTGCACCGATACAAGCATTATGCCTTTTATGGAGTAGAGGGCTATGCTCATGATGTTGAGCAGTATCCAGAGAACCCAGTTCTCAAGCTTCAGCCGGGCACAGAGCAGTGAGGCGCCAATGCTCATCACAGCAATCATGGCATCGATGTAAACAAAGGTTGCCCTCTCGGGAAAGAGGTCTGGGAGCCAGATGTGGATGCGTCCCATAATGGTACCGAGAGCCATCGCAGAAATGATCAGCACCGCTGCCCATGAAATCCTCTCACGGTGGTTCAGCAGCGTCACCGGCTCATCAGTGTCGCTGGTCTGCCGCCTCCAGTTGAACCAGCCATAGATGGCATTACCGAAGAAGAAGAACTGGAGAGACATTGCCGAGTAAAGATTGACCTGGTAGTAGAGCCTGAAAAAGAGAACGGCATTGATAATAGCGAAGATCCAGGTGATGATATTGGCCCTGGCAGCAAACCAGGTGGCTAAGAGCCCGGTTATCACGGCAAGCAGTTCAAGGGTGCTCATACGGTAACCGAGAAACTCAAAGAGGGTGGTATTGATGTCGAACATATCTGTAGTTATGAAAGCCTGTAAATAGCCGGGGCTTCCGGCCTCAGAGGAGACCCCCGCATGCAGCGAAGCACGCCCTGACACGCATACCCCTGAAAAATTTATTGAGCAAAGGTAATGAATCCTGAGAAAAGATGGTACCCGGGTGACCTGAGATAAGCATCAGCGGTGGAGCATGATTATGATACTGGTGAGCTTATCCTCATCACTCATGCTGCCGACAATCCAGTTGATGACGATTCCCCGGTACCATGCCGAAGGGATAGACTGACAACTCCTTCTTCAGCACTACAAAGAACGGTAGGGCTAAGGTAAGGATATTTTTGGTTAGAAGTAGTTTTTTACAAGCCTGCCAACCTGCGTCCCGACTCGGGAGTCGGGACGCCAACTTGCCAAGGGCAAGAGAGGTCTAAACGTTTGTTTGGGGGCTTAGGATAAGCCGTGGTTTAGCCCTTACGTTTTTTTTTGATGAAAATGTAAGTTTTGCCCAATTTAGGCTTTTAAATAGTGCGACTATAGAACCGTTACACATCTCCGATGTAAAGGCTTTATTTTAGAATATATAATCCCCATTCTCTGCCACTTTTATATTCAGCTCACTGAAGTTTTTAAAAAATAAATCATAACCAACTTTAAGATTGTCCCAAAATACAACCAACTCTTCATTGTCTCTGTATTGGCTTTTGTAAATCGTCATATTATGGTCAGTCATTTTGAAGGGAAAAATGTAAACAGGGATTTTAAGCTGTCCATTGTTTCGGGCGTAAACAGCCAATAGATATATCTCCTTAATACATTCGTCAGTCATCGGCAGGCAGCCTATGGTAACACAAGAGCCGTGAATAAATATATTTCCGCCTAAATTGTTTGCAGTGCTTTTTCTTCTATCTGCCAGATTAGGGTAATTAATCCCAAGAGAAAGATAAAAATTGCTTGTGGGATTAAAATAGTTCAGATGATAGAACCCTTCGGGTACTTGCCCATCTCCTTCTCTTCTTTTTGGGCCAAGCTGGCCTGAACGAGCGCAAATTTTATAGGATAGTATTTTTTTATAGGTCTCTTTTTGCTTTGCCTTTGCATAAACATCAAGAAGATCATTGTCTTTATAGGCAATCAGGAGTAGATTAAGGCTGTCAATGGATATTTGATTTTCACTTAGCGTATTTTCGATAAATTCCTGTTTTTCATTAATGGCTGCTCTTACACGCGAAAACTTCTTCTGTTCATCCAAAAAATTGGTCTGATCAGTGAATGAGAGTAGAACTATCGCTATAGTTGATATGATTGTAACCTTGGTGTTAAATTTAGCCATAATAAAAACTGGAAATAATTGCTGTGGTATTTATACACTTGCGCATAACAGGAAGTTACGGGCTCATGGCCACCCTGAACCCTATGTAACTTCGCTTGTTAGCCGGCTCATCGCTTCCGCGGCATGTTACCCTGCTCCCGCCAATGTAACCATACCAACTTCCGCCCCTCACAATCTTATAATCCCCCTCTTCAGGTCCTTCGGGGTTCTCCTTAGGTGTTGCTGTAAAATCATCAAACCAATCGCTGCACCACTCCCACACGTTTCCGCTCATATCGTACAAGCCCAACTCGTTGGGTTTCATTGTGCCAACGGGTTGTGTTTTACCCTGACTGTTGCCCGAATACCATGACACAAAATTGATGTTATTGCCCCCGGCATACCTAAAACCTTGACTCAGGCCGGCACCCCGGGCGGCATACTCCCACTCTGCCTCCGTGGGCAAGCGATACTTTTTGCCGGTAAGGAGATTCAGCTTGGTAATAAACACCTGCACTTCGTCCCAACTGACCCGTTCAACGGGGCAATTGTCGCAGCCCTTGTAATGGCTTGGATTATCACCCATCACCAGCTGCCATTGCGCCTGGGTAACCTCATATTTACCGATATAGAAATCGCTGAGGGTTACATCGTGAACGGGTTTTTCCTCCGCATTGCCAATTCCCAGCACATCGCCCATTTTAAAGGTACCGCCCTTAACCAACACCATTTGCCCATAGAATGGGTCGTTGGATTGTTTAAGGGTATAATCGAATACCTTTTTCCCCGTTGGGGAAACATGGATAGTTTCAACCAGAACCTCATCGTTCTTTACCAGCATAACCTCATGATTGCCAAATTTCAAAACGAAAGATAAGGGGGTAACACCCAGGGTATCTCCCTGCACAATAACAAATGCCCCGTCGGGTACACTGGTAACCGTAATCTCCTTACCAAAGATCAGAGGGATTTCAACCGTTGTGGTCTTAGAATCCTCAATCTCAACACGCATATACACGCTGGTATGACCTGGTTTTTCAACCGTTAGATTGTAGGTGCCCAGTAGCAAATCGGGGATAATTTTGGGAGACATTCCGTACATCTTACCGTCAATGCTTATCATGGCCTGATCAGGAATAGTCTTCACCTCAAGCGTTCCTGTTTTTGGGCTCATCATCAGGTCAATGGCCTGATCTTTCCCACGCACCATGCTCACTTCCCACTGGCGGGTTTTGTAACCCTCCTTTTCCACCTTAACAATGCATACTCCTTCTTTAACCCTTCCCGACCAGGTTGTTGACCCCTTAACCTTTCCATCGATGTAAATAATGGCATCGGCACTGGTATTCACAGTAAGAATACCATAATTCGGTACCATGGTAAAAAACAAATCATTATTTTGCCCATCGATAATCTCAACCCTCTTTTCCTGAGGACGATACCACTCCCCCATCAATTTAACAACGTGTTGACCAACGGCAATCCCATCGATTGTGGCAGGTGTGGTTTTGCCGGTATTTTGATTGTCAATATAAATGGCCATACCTGCTTCGGGTTCTGAAATGATTGTAATGCTACCAGTTTGATCATCCAACCTCTTCCCTACGCTAATGGTCAATGATGCCTCCATGCAGGAAATCGAAATATCCTTCCCCGTTTCTGCAGGATTTTCCGCAAAAACATTCACCATGCCAAAATAAAGCAGCAGAGAGAAGGCTATACCGATTCGATATCTCAACATGGGTGCAAGTTAAGTGTAACAAATCTAAAAAAAATTTTTTTACCCATAAATACTACAAACAGCAGACAATCTTTAACCGTCCTAAGATCTTACTGTTCAATCCATTATCTTAATTAAAAATAAAATTGGAACAAAGAAATCATTAATGGCAAAATATGGAGAAACCATAATAAACCTTTCAATAAATAAGCCTCTAAGAATTGTATCGTTTGGACAACTCCATATTAAAAAGGCATTAAATTTGTTGCGCTGCATTTACCTACATATTGAGTTCAAAATATTGTCACTCATTAGCTTATTATTCTAACATTATGAAAATCTATTCGTTCAGCTTTAAAGTTCTGATAATCATTACTGCTTTTTATGCCCTGCTAAACCATACAAATGCTACGGCAGCCTATCTAAAGGATCGCCCTACCATGGTAAAAAATCCCGATGGCACTGAAATCCATTGCTATTCCAGTGGCGATGAATATTTTAATTATCTTCATGATAAACAGGGCTATACCATCATTCAAGGATCCGATGGCTATTACTACTATGCAATTACAGAGGGAGATATCGTTATCCCTTCAATCCATAGGGTAAACGAGGTTAATCCGAAGGATGTGGGCCTACAGCCCTATGCCTTAATATCTTCTGAAGAGTACCAGAAAAGGGTAAAAGAGTTTTGGAAATGGGTTGATAGCCCAAGGGGCAGGGCTCCCCATACCGGGACTTTGAATAATCTGGTGGTATATATTCGGTTCAGCGATGATACGGATTTTAATACTCCTCGCGAAGAATTTGATGCACTGTTTAACCCCGTGGAGGGCGTTTCACTGAAAAACTTTTTCAATGAGGCCTCGTATGGATTACTCAATATTGAAAGCCACCACTATCCTGTAGTATCAAGTCAATCATTTAACTATAGCTTTCAGGACTCGCACCCGCGGGCATACTATCAACCTTACCATGCAGTTACCAATCCAAACGGGTATCAGGGTGGCGACAATGGCTGGGAAAGAACAGACCGTGAACAAACCCTTCTGCTCAATGCCATTAATGCCATAGCCGGTGATGTACCAGCTGACCTGAACATTGATGCTGACAATGACGGATTAGTTGATAATGTTTGCTTTATTATTAGGGGCGGTTCAGGTGGTTGGGCTGAATTGCTATGGGCGCACCGCTGGGTACTCTTTTCCGTAAATGCATATATCAATGGCAAACTGGTTTACGATTATACTTTTCAGCCTGAGACTCAAACCGAGGTATCCACATTGACCCATGAAATGTTTCACACCTTGGGAGCTCCTGATCTATACCAGTATTACAATGATGGTAGTCCTGTCGGACCGTGGGATCTTATGGCCGGGGGATTTGTACACATGGGAGCCTATATGAAGATGAAATATACCAACAATACATGGATTAGTGATATACCCACTATTTCCGGTTCAGGAACCTACACTCTCCACCCTATCACTTCGAGCGAGAACAATGCCTATCGTATAAACTCGCCCAATTCGAATAGTGAGTTTTTTATAGTGGAATACCGTAAAAAAGAAGGGTTATACGAAAACAATTTACCCGGTAGCGGTTTGCTGGTATATAGAATTAATCCCGAAGCATGTGATGGAAATGCCGATGGACCACCCGATGAGGTGTATATTTACAGGCCCAATGGAACACTAAATGACAATGGGAATATTTACTATGCACATTTCTCTGCTAATGTCGGCAGAACATCAATCAATGATTTCACCAATCCCTCATCATTCCTTTCAAACGGCGCTCCCGGCGGGCTGAATATAAAAAACATTGGTGCCGTTGGCGAAACCATTTCATTTCAAGTAGTCAATTCATATAATATCAGTGTAGGTGCTAACCCTGCTGAGGGTGGTTCGGTATCTATCAGTCCTGATTCAGAACACTACGAATACGGGACAACGGTTACCCTCGAGGCAAATCCGAATAACGGTTACATATTTGAGAAATGGACGGCCAACGGCGACAGCATTTCCAACGCAAATCCATTGCAGTTTTCTGTTCCCGATTATGACGTTAATATTGTGGGGCATTTTAATTGGGTTGGTTTGTACAACATAACCCTTGTTGCCTATCCCGAATACGCGGGAGTAGTTAATGATGATACGAATCAGGGGCCATACATGCCCAACTCTTTGGTGAGTATTTCTGCCACTGCCAACCCGGGGTATGAGTTCAAGAAATGGACCATTGCAGACGACTCCATCTCTGCTGCAAATCCTTTGCAATACACAGTTCAGGCTGCTGATGTTGAAATAGTTGGCCATTTTGGTTGGATAACCAATACCCCTACAACATCAATTGCCGGAGTGACAGTTTTCCCCAATCCTTTTTCAAACACGCTCAGCATCAACAATGCATCTTCGGTGGAAAGTATTACTATCTCCAACCTTATAGGACAGGAGGTTTTTAAACAAACCCCGGCCAATAATGTTAACTTTACAATTAATACCCATGGTTTTCAACGGGGCATTTATCTTGTAACTTTAGAAATGTTGAGTGGCGAAAGAATTGTTAAACGGATTGTAAAAAATTAAGATTGTTTTATAGCTTGTTGGGTAATGATTATCTTATTGAATCTCTTTAAATAAGTGATATTTATTATCCTCCGGTGTTATTTTCAAATTTAACTGCATCGGCAACCGGTTAGGTTAGTTTATAATGATTATGTATTTTTGACCAAATTGTTTTATCCTTGAACGTTTAAAAATTGTGGAGGCTATAAAAATGAAAGCGAAGGCTAAAATACTGATTAATTGTGTGATAGTTTTTTCTTTGGCATTGCTGTTGAACATTAATTCATATGCTGCATATTTAAAAAACGTACCGACTGTTGTTAAAAATCCCGATGGCACAGAAATTCGGTGCTTTGCTACCGGGGATGAGTATTTTAATTATTTACACGATGCAGACGGATACACAATAATCCAAGGGAAAGATGGATATTACTACTATGCCCATCTTGAGAACGGTAAGGTTGCTCCTTCGAAATACAGGGTGAATAGCGTAAATCCTACAAAAGTTGGCTTAAAACCCAATGTATTGATTAGCCCCGAGGAGTATCAAAAAAGGACAACCGCCTATTGGAAAGACGTAGATGATCCAACGGGAAAAGCTCCGCATCAGGGTACAATCAACAACCTTGTTGTTTACATTCGTTTCAACGATGATAGCGAATTTACCAGCCCGCGTACTCACTACGACCAGCTATTCAACCCTGCGGAGGGTATTTCGCTGAAAAATTATTACCAGGAGGTATCCTATGGGCAGCTAAATATTGAAAGTCATCATTATCCCTATATAGAGGACTTCTCTACCAACCTCAGCTATCAGGATTCACACCCCAGGGGATACTATCAACCCTACAATGCCACAACCAACACCATTGGATACCAGGATGATGACCAGAGTAGAGTGAGAGAGCATACCCTGTTGGTAAATGCCATAAATGCAATATCTGATCAAGTTCCCACGGATTTAGCCATCGATGGTGACAACGATGGCCGGGTGGATAATGTTTGTTTTATCATTAGGGGTAATTCAGAAGGATGGGCCGACTTGCTTTGGGCTCACCGATGGGTTTTATACTCATACGTGGTCAATATCAATGGTAAAAGGGTTTACGATTACACATTCCAACCCGAGAATCAGGCAGTGGTATCCACCATATGCCACGAAATGTTTCATGCCTTAGGCGCTCCTGACCTTTACCGTTACACCGGTAGCGGATTCGACCCCGTAGGTCCATGGGACTTAATGGCCAATGGATTTGTGCATATGGGCGCACACATGAAAAGGAAATACTCCAAGAATAAATGGGTTAGCCAAATACCAACCATTTCAGAGCCTGGCGAATACACTCTTAATCCCATTACTTCCAGTGAGAACAACGCATATCGTATTAACTCACCCAATAGTTCATCGCAATACTTCGTTTTGGAGTACCGGAGAAAGACAGGGCTTTACGAAGGTAACATTCCCGGTAGCGGGCTCATAGTGTACAGGATTAACACCACTGCAGGGGACGGTAATGCCAGCGGACCTCCCGATGAAGTATATGTATATAGGCCAAACGGCACAACAACGGTAAACGGGAATATTAATCAGGCATTCTTTTCGGCAGGCTCAGGCAGAACCTCGATTACCGACAATACCAATCCCTCTTCATTCCTTGCTAATGGAGATCCCGGAGGGCTAAACATAATTAACATAACCGAAGCAGGCGAAACCATTTCCTTCACCATCTCCGAAAAGGTTGGCTATGTCCTTAAACTTAAGGCACAACCATGGAGTGCGGGCACATGCGATGATCTTACCAATACACCTCCCTATACCGAGGGTACTGAGGTTACCATTAAAGCTACGCCCATTGAAGGCTATGGCTTTGTTAAATGGACAATTGGTGATCAGGAACTGGGTAAAGACAATCCCATGGTTTTTACCATGCCCGACCACAATGTTGAAATTACCGGGCATTTTGAATGGGGCGCCGGAGTGAACGATAACAGCCAGGATAACATTCGCATTTACCCTAACCCCATGGCCGGCACATTAAATATCGATAATCTGAATGATGCCAAAAGTATTGCCATTACAAATCTGATTGGGGTAGAACTAATCAACCGACCAATTAGCAATGGTAGTACCCAGGTTAGTATCGATACAGAAGGGCTAAGAGCAGGCATATACATTGTTACCATTAAGCTGAACGATGGAACTAAATATGTAAAGCGACTTATTAAGCAGTAAGAGTTCTTTGTTAAAAAACACGAAACCGCCCTACTCAAGGGCGGTTTCGTGTTTATAGCGGGTTAACTATCGTTCATTCCTCGCTCCTCTCCCCTTGCTCTCCCTGACGCTTAAGCCTTTCGAACTGCTCTCGGTAGTACTCCAACTCCTCCATGCTCTCCCTAATCAGCTCTTCCTTTTCCTGCATCTCCTGAGCCTGCTCCTGGAATTGTTGCAATAGATTAATACTACGTTCGTTCATTCTCACATTATTCAGGTTAATGGCAATACTATAGGCTATTTTTTTCACAAACTCCACCTCAACCTTACTAAACTCTTTAAACCTTGCCAGTTCAATTACTCCGAAAACTGCTTCGTCAGTGCTAAGTGGTATAAAAAGGATTGATTTGGGAAGGCTTTCCCCCAATCCGGAATTTATTTTGAAATAGTCTTCAGGGATATCATTCAATATTTTCAACTGAGCATCGCTGTATGTAGCTCCAACCAATCCACTCCCTGGCTCGATTTTCTTATTCTTACTCTTCATTCCTTTTCCGGAACCATAACTGGCAACCATCTCAAGGTATGGTTCAGCGGGATTTTCTTCATTAATTACGTACAATGCTCCCAACTTTGCTTCCAAATATTTTGAAAGCGTGTTGATAACCACTTGGCTCAGCACTTTCGAATCGTTTTTATTATCTGTAAGAACGTCATTTAGTTTGGCCAAACCCACGTTAATCCAATTTTGCTCCTTTTCCTTTTCCTGATGGGCTATTAAAATTTTTTGTTGCTCCTTCAATTCATGTACGCGTTTTTCTATGTTCTTCTCAAGATCCTGCTTTTCATTATACAATTCTTTGGAAAGGTCTTCATTTTCATTAATAGCCCTGGCCGATTTGCCGGATAGAATGAACGATTGTATCAGCATGAAAACAACCAAACCATAGGGTGCTATGTATGGTGTGTTAACAACACCCATGCTGTGTAAAACATCATTGGTTATTGTGCCGTAAAGTATAATCATCCCAATAAACGAAGCGAAAGCCCATCGCCTGCCCAGAATGGTTGCCCTCAACAACACTCCAAAAGTTAGATATACTCCTCCTATTAAAAGGTAAAGTTCAAAAAATTGGTTAAACTTCCCGTACACCAATGCCGGTGTAGAAAAAATCAATACCGCTATGATAACTCCAAAGATTACAAAGGCATTCTTAATCCATGCATGAAACTCCTCCTTAAATTGATGATAAATGAAAAGCGCAAAGAATGGAATGGTGCCATAACCAGAGAAATTATCGAGTTTTAAGAGCAATTCCCAGCTAATATTAGGGAATAGATATTCAATAATCCTATCGCCTGTGGAGATGTTTCTGATAATCATAACTAGAGACAGAATACCAAAGTACAAATTTGTACGATCTTGCCTCCGGAAAAAATACATAATCAAATGGTTGATGCCAATAATTAAGACTATGCCAATGGCAATCAAATTGAGTATATCCCAATTACGACTGTAGTTCTTAATGTTGTCAAACGTTCCAAAATACATGGCCCAGGGCATCCCTGCTCTTCGATGGGAAAAGTTTGAAATTTGCATTATCACTTCTACCCTATCCGTCGCACCTTTTTCCGGATCGAGGCAGAATAACATGTCTTGCGCTTTGAATTGTGGTTTGAAATCATCTTTTGATTTTCCCACAGAACCTACCTGAGAAACCAACTGGCCGTTAACCCATAGTTTGTAGCTACAAAATATTGTCTCTTCTTTGATACCATAAAAAGTGATTTTGCTATCCGCCTTTTTTTCGATAATGAACCTATATGTACAATAGCCTTCACGGGATAGCTTTTTATCCTTAAAAGTATAGTTATCCCACGATTTTGGTATGTAAACATATTGACAATTATGCTGATGCGTCGTGTCTAAAAAATCGGCAGGTTCCAAAAGCTGTTTCCAGTAAAATTCAACCTCTCCCTCCAGTTTAATGATATCACAGGCTTCAATATCAACCCCCTGTAAATTAAGTACCCCTTTAGTAAAAGAAAATCTACCATTTGCATTAGTAATCAGACTAAAGGAAAGTATGATAAATGCTGTAAATACTGTAATTTTTAATTTCATGCCAAAGACAATTAGTTAGCCTTAAAAATAATGCTTTGATTTCACTATTTAAAATATTGTCCGGGATAAAACATAACATTGGCATTTAAAAAAAATTAATTAAACGTTTTTTAAATAATACTGACTTTTTTAAATAATGGCATCAATTTCTTTCTTATTTTTATTCCGATATTTTTTGAACCAAAACTATATAGTTATAACTTGTCCCTAAAAATAACATTACGTTACCATGGAAAAGATAAATGTAAAACTCGACAATTTGGGAAAGATTTTTCCCGATCACTGGAATGAAGAGCAAAAGGCCAAAGGTAAAACCATCTTTTTAAAGAGATTGGCAGAACTTTCGCATAGGCATTACGGCGGTAAAGTTCAGGTGGTTCCAAAAGTTCCCGTTCCGGGATTTAATTGGTTCAATGTATGGTACACCCCCGGTGTTTCAAAAGTTTCCACAACCATAAGGGATAA
>JAKQEF010000055.1 GCA_029558675.1 Bacteroidota bacterium
GCCTTCCTTTCCTTGATCAGAACACGCACTTGTTTTTTCCTCTCGCGTATATTTATCTCGCTCATTCTTATGTTTATTCTTTATTAGTTTTAAATTAAAAATTAAAGAATTTAAAAGGACAATCCGGAGTATGACCAAACACCAAACCGGGATTCAAAGATACCAGAAATTCATGAAAGTATTCACGCTTATCAAGAGTAACGCCAAAGCGGTAACCCATGCGCAGTTCGTACCGTGTTCGAAAATAGTTGGCATCAGAATATAAATCAACACCCACGGAACTCAGCTGATATGAGTAGGGCATTAACCTCCCTTCAATGCGTTTATACCCATTAACATGGGCCTTGTCGAAGAAGAAATTGGCGAAAAGCCTTTTCAGGTACACGACAGGACCAATGGCAATGTCGGGGTAGATCAAGGGCATTACGTAGTCAAGACTAAGCATACTGAATCCCTGGTTTACTGCATTATCGTATCCTCTGGGGAATTTTAAACGCGAATTGAAAAAATAGCCGGCAACCAACTCCTTCTCCCTCTTTCCGGTAACCATAATACTGTGACTCGTTGCTAAACCCGGGAGATAGAGTTCGCTCAACAAAACAATATTATCGCCCTTAAGATGGCTTAGGGTGGGCGAATGGGTATAGCCCGTATAAAAGTAAATGCCGGTTTTTGGGCGCAAATCCCTGTGGGCCATTCTTCCTGCACTATAAAATGTAAAAAAGGTTTCGAGTTGGTCAAACCATTTATCATACCTTTCTGTCTTATAATCCCATAGCCATGTGTTGTTTGTTGAATACTTAAACCCCGAATTGAGCCGTGTAACCACGTTCCCGCGGGATAGATTTACGGGAAACGACAACTTGAAATTCATTTTAAGGCTATAATCTCCTCTGTGTTTTTCTGCCTCGTCGGCATAAGGGCCCTCAACAATTTTGGGTAATGTGTTGCCAATATCAACGCCCAGCGAAACGACCGGATACCAACCCAACCAATATAAATGGGCATGGAGACCGTGTGTCTCGTTGTATGAATAACCTAAACTGGCAGCCATTGTGCTGGTAACATTTTGGGAAAAAGCAGACAATCCGGGGTAAACGTTTAAGCTTCCGTCCATAAAACTAAAAGGGTTGAAATAGAATGGTGCCCAGCTATGAAAGTTAAACAAACACTTAATGTTTGAGTATGGATATGGCTGTGAATAGGATTCGTAAGTTGCTATTTCGCCGGTCGAGTAATTGGCTTTAATGCCATTCTGTCCCTCTTTGAAAAGTCCCGGGCTATCTTTCTCCATTATCCATGAGGCTTCTTTTTTTTCCGGGGTTAATTGAACCGGGAATAAGCCTGTTGCGCTCCATGTCGAAGCCACAATTCGATTTTTGTAACCCGATGGTTGGGTTAAACCATATTCGGAACATCCTATTTGCAATATTTCATGAGATTTAGTGCCAGTGGCAAAAAGATCTTCCACTCCATTAGATGTCATGGAAAAAAAGATATGATCGTTTGCTAAACATATACCTGAAATATCACGAAACAAGGGGCCCAAAATGGTGTCGGGAGTACTGTCAATAGACGGAAATCTAAGAATTAAAGCTCCCTCAGGGGATGAGGCTCTCACGTAAAACTCGTTTTCATAGCCGGCGGCTATTTCTTTGGGTTCGAGCGTTGGGTGCAGGCTGCAATATGCTACGGGGTGGCCATAAGGCGATAGGGCCACAATTCTTGATGACCCCGTAAAGCCATACTCAATGGCAAGGATAGTCCCATTGTTCAGCTGCACCGGGTTGAAAAAACGGGAAAATGATGTTATTCTTAAGGCTTTCTTTTTTAAAAAATCATACTTCCATATTTCGGAATAGTTTAAATTCTCCCAGCGGTAATGCGGCCGATACTCTGACCACAGGGCAGCCCCCTGACAGAGTGAAATCCTTCCGGTAATTATGCCAGGGCGATACACTATTCTCTCACGACCCGTTTTTAGGTCAACGGCTACAATGGCATTAGTACTCGAAAGCGTTTTTTTAAGCGCAATCAGGAGCGTATCATTGAGCATTTGCGGATAGCGATACTCGCAGTATTGACTGCCTTTATGCCCAACAAGGGGCTGAGTTTTACTAATTTTCCTCCGATGTTGTCCTTCGTTCCATACTGAATCCAAATAGTGCAAGGCACTTTGGAACAACTCTTTCCTCGATAAGCCGGTTTTTCTTTTAAGGCTAAAATAAAAAGGGAATAGCGTATATGGTCGTTTGGTAACATATTCTAATGACGACTTCCAAATATCAGACTCATACTTTAAATAACCATATCCAACCATCATATATCCAAATTGATAGTGATTTGGTATTGCATTTTTATAGGAGCCCATTAACCATTTATCGTACGAGTAAATACTGCGACCATGTTGTAACAGATGCGTTCGAAATGGCTGGTAAAAAGACGCCTGTCGTCCCCTGCCGCCCGATGACAGGTTGGTTTCTGCATATACGGCATCGCCTTCGAGAAACCAAAGGGGAACTAAGCCCACCGCTGGTGCAATACCCTGATCGCCCAAAAGGTATGTAGCCGCCCGAAAAATACCCCTGTTCAACTTATCCGTTTGAACAACATGACGGGTTTCGTGAAGCGAAAGGGTTAGCAACCACGGCTCGGGCGAAGCGTTAAAGTCGTGTTGCGCCACGATTTCCGTTCGTCTTGGACCCCATGTTACAAAACCATTGGAAAGCACGCTATTGGGATGCACCACCAGAGGAATGGGCTCGGGAGAATGACCAAGCGATAGGGGCACATGGTGCCATGCGTATTCCATATACCTATTGAGATAAAACGCTATGGTATCAGATTGTGCCGGATATAGAATTTTTCCGTATGGGGTTCTCTGCTCCTGCCACCTAACAGAAAAGGGTTCTTGCCCGGCTATGAAGTATTGGGCATTGAGAGGAGCAATCCATGATACAAGTAACCATAGTAATAGCTGCTTACGCATGTGTTACTGTTTAACTATTCTCTTCACCTCTTTAATTCCGGCTCCGTGAATCGACATAAGGTAAAAGCCTGCCCTAAAATTTTCGGCAGGGATAATATATTTTTCTCCGGGGAATAGTGTAATCTCATCCTCAAAAAGAAGTTCGCCCAAAATGCTAATAATCTGAATTTTTACCCTTTCAACTCCCCCCCCCTGCTTCCAAAGGCTTATGTTCTCATTAAAGGGATTGCTTACCCTGTACCTGTTAACAGCAGTAACTGAGGAAACGGATGAAAAATCGGTATCGACATACAGCTTCAACACCACAGGAAGATGGTCGGACATGTTGTAAAGGGAGTTGATAACCTGGTATGGCAGACTATAATTAGGGGGGTTGATTAACGATTGGTTAAAACGGTTCCCGTCCTGACCAAAGGCCCAATAGGAATTCGTAACGTATTGAAGTCCTAACGCGCCCTCCATAATTGGCTTAGTTGCAAGGATAAAGTCAAAACGGTCATCCATTCCTCCGCCGGAAGGGCATGAATTATCATTGCTCGTATGGGTTGACTGGGTATGGTATTGCGCATAGGTCGGGTTATTGTTCCAATTCCCTATCTTATTAATGGGGTCGAAAAAACGGACTCCTGACTGCGTTTCGGTAACAAGGGTTTGAAAAGCGCTCTCGCTGGAATAGTACACATTCATGTCTCCCATTATGAGAATATTCCCCCTAATATTCCTATTTTCGATAAACGACATTATTTGTTGTGCTGCAGTTGCCCTATCCTGCTGGTCGCTACTGGTATTTCCGGCTTTCAAATGGGTAACTATGCATGTTAAATAGGTCGTGTCGCCTCTTAACAAACCTTCCGACTTGTAGTATAGCTGATAAACGTCGGTGATTCGGGGAGATGTTGTAATATATTGCTGAGATTTTAGGCCAAGCTTATTGGAGTTGTAATAAAGCATATTGATCAGGTATGATCCTGCAAAATTTGCTCTTTTAAAGTAGCTCTGTCCATTGGAAACAAAAACATTATCCAATAACCTTTGGACACTGGTAACACTACCGTTCATTTCGTTCACCGTAAAAATATCGGGCTTATAATATCCCGTAATATCTCTTAAATAGCCATCCTTCGAGTCCACGTTGTTGTTGGTCGCATTACACCAACCCGTGTTCCTGTCGTAATACAACAAATTATATTGCATCACTCTTATGGTATCTCCGGCAATGGTTTGCAGAGAGACCAGCATAATAGCAAAAACCAATAGTGCTCTCTTCATAAACTTTATATTTAAAACAATCTGCAATATCATTGGGATTCGTAATTTTAGACTATCCTCCCGATTTTTTAACCCTATACCCCATTTCCTGTAACAGGCTGAAAACCCTTTCCCTGAAATCACCCTGAATAAGGATTTCACCATCTTTCACACTCCCTCCCACTCCACAACGATTTTTAAGCGTTTTTCCAAGCTCTTTCAAATCTTCTTTTGTCCCAACAAAACCAGATATCAGGGTTACAACTTTGCCTCCCCTGTTTTTTTTATCCAACATTATCCTCAAATCCTGCCGGGATGGAGGTGGGGTTTCCTCAACAAATTCATCTTCGGAACTTGGTTTAAAATTGGGGTTTGTTGAGTAAACAAAAGATAATTTATCTTTCCAATCGGTTGCGTCCACAGTTTTTTTACAAAGATAATCATATATTATTTGGCCGTAGTGTTCTCGTTGGCTACTTATTATTTATCCTTTTGCTTTTTTCCTATTTTAAAGTTTTTTAAAAAGTATTGAAAAAAAAATTCAATACAACAAAAAAGCCTAATTTAGCACGTTTAATAACGGTTTCTGCTTTTACACCATTCAATAGCATTGCCAGTATGAATAGATTTCATCGACTTAACAATCTTATCGGTTGGTTAGTTTTTGCCGTTGCTGCCTCGGTTTACCTTTTAACCATTGAGCCGACAGCCAGTTTCTGGGATTGCAGCGAGCGTATTGTTGCATCCTACAAACTCGAAATACCCCATCCTCCCGGTGCGCCATTCTTCATGTTGCTGGGTAATTTCTTTACCAAGTTTGCTGGTGGTAATATACAGCGGGTTGCGGTTATGGTCAATATAATGTCTGCTCTGGCAGCAGCTTTTACCATTCTGTTTCTGTTTTGGACCATTACCCATCTTTCGAGGAAACTCCTGTTAAAAAATAGTGGCGACCCAACCATGGGTCAAACAGTTGCCATCCTGGGTGCAGGAGCAATAGGTGCACTGGCCTATACTTTTACTGACAGCTTTTGGTTCATCGCCGTTGAAGCAGAGGCATATGCTACCTCCTCAATGTTTACGGCTTTTGTTTTCTGGGCTATCCTTAAATGGGAGAACGTTGCCAACGAACCCCACTCCAATCGTTGGTTGATATTGATTGCATATATCATGGGGCTCTCCATTGGAGTTCACCTACTGAACCTGTTAACCATCCCTGCCATTGTTTTTGTTTACTACTTTAAAAAATATGAAGTAAGCACATGGGGCGTAGTGGCCGCTTTGGGCGTTGCTGTTGCCATGCTTGGCGCGGTAATGTATGTTTTCATTCCCGGCATTGTTACCCTGATTTCAGGGTTTGAGTTGCTGTTCATCAACGGATTTGGATTTCCATATAATTCGGGTGCCATATTTTTTATTGTTGTACTCTTCGCTTTATTTTCTTACGGTATTTGGAACTCATATAGGAAAAGGAGGGTATTGCTGAATACTATCCTGCTTGGGGGTGCAGTAATAACCATCGGATTCCTTTCATATACCCTCCTAATTGTCAGAGCTCAGGCCAATACTCCTATGAACCAGAATAATCCCTCAACCGTTTTCACGCTTTTAAGCTATTTAAACCGGGAACAGTATGGCGACAGACCTCTTGTTATCGGGCAGTATTACAATGCTCCAGTTATCGGTTCAAAGGAGTTAACCACATACATCAAAAAGGATGGAAAATATGAAAAATCCTACCTGAAAACTCAATACCAGTTTGACGAACGGTTTCAATCATTCTTTCCCAGAATGTGGAGTTGGAGAGACGACCATGTGGAAGAATATAAAAAATGGGGAAACATTAAGGGATATCCGGTTAGGATAACAACCGGTTCCGGCGATTATGAGGTTAGGTATGTGCCGACATTCGGTGAAAATCTTAGATTCTTTTTTACATACCAGCTTGGGCATATGTACTGGCGATATTTCATGTGGAATTTTGTAGGACGTCAAAACGACATTCAGGGGCATGGCGATTTGCTCAACGGAAACTGGATAACCGGAATTAAAAGTATTGATGCCATTAGGCTGGGAAATCAGGATAAGTTGACATCTGCAATGCTGAACGATCCCTCACGCAATACTTATTATTTCCTTCCCTTGCTATTGGGGATAGCGGGCATGGCCATTCAATTCTCACGCGATCAGAAAAATTTTTGGGTTATAGCCCTGCTTTTCATACTGACCGGAATGGCTATAGTTGTTTACCTGAACCAGTATCCTCTACAACCCAGGGAACGCGATTATTCTTATGTGGGCTCTTTTTACACGTTCTCCATTTGGGTCGGGCTTGGGGTCCTTGGACTGAACGAAGTCCTCAAAAAAGGCTTTAAAAACGGTTTACTGGCCTCTTTTCTTGCCATTCTTATTGCGCTTCCAGTTCCTGCCCTGTTGGCATCGGAAAACTGGGACGACCACGACCGGTCAGGTCGTTACATTGCCCGCGATTTTGCATATAACTATCTAAATACCTGCGAACCCAATGCCATTATTTTTACCAATGGCGACAACGATACGTTTCCTCTTTGGTATGCCCAGGAGGTGGAAGGGATACGTACCGATGTAAGAATTGTTAACCTAAGCCTTTTGGGAACCGATTGGTACTGCGAACAGATGAAATGGAAAAGCAACGATTCCGACCCCTTGCCCATAACCATGAATTTTGATCAATTTGTACAGGGAACACGCGACATCGTTTATTTTGTTGATAAAATCAATAAACCCATTGAGCTTAAACAGCTAATGGATTTCATTGGCAGTAACAGGCCTGAAACACGAATTAAAGTACCAAGTGGCGAATTTATCGATTATTATCCTTCCAATCAGGTAAAGATGACCATCGACAAGGAGGCTGTGCTTCGAACTGGCACCGTTAGCCCCGAAGATGCACATCTTATCGTGGATGCAATGGAGTGGACCATAAATAAGGAGAGCATTCAGAAGCCCGAGATGATGATGCTTGAGATCATTGCCAATAACAACTGGGAACGCCCCATATATTTTGTTTCCACTGGCGGGGATTCCGACATTGGGATTTCTGATTATCTTCAGTTCGAGGGTTTTGCATACAGACTGGTTCCCATTAAAACAAAAGCAAGCGATTTTCTTTCCATTTCCCGTTTTAACATTGATAAGTTGTACCAGAATTACATGGAAAAATTTAAGTGGGGGAGAATGAATGAGCCGGGTGTTCTTATAGATCATAATATTCAACGAACTGCCATGGTTCTTAGGTTGCGTAACAATTTTGGCAGGCTGGCCGATGAATTGATCGATGCAGGGAAAAGGGATTCGGCAGTTAAGGTTTTGGACAGAATCTCTGAATTGCTGCCCCAGAGTAAGTTCCCTTTCGATTTCTTTATTATCGGACACATTGAAACATACTACAAGGCCAACGAGACGGAAAAAGCCAATGACCTTATAAATCGTTACGCTTCCTCAACTGTCGAAAATCTTGAATACTACTTTAGCCTTGAAAAAAATTATGCCAAGCTGATATCATATGAGAAAGAGCTTAACCTTCAGATATTACAAGAGCTGGTTTCTACTGCTAAAAAATATGGTCAATCGACACTCTCGGACGAACTTGAACCCATATTGAATAATTTTATCATGCTTTACTACAGGGG
Source organism: Bacteroidota bacterium (assembly GCA_029558675.1). Taxonomy (GTDB): domain Bacteria; phylum Bacteroidota; class Bacteroidia; order Bacteroidales; family Tenuifilaceae; genus MWFE01. The sequence continues at coordinate 7,909 of JAKQEF010000055.1, forward strand.
ATAAAAAATGAAAAGGCGGTTTGATTCCGCCTTTTCATTTATACTATTCCGTAGTTATTCTACTGCTTTACCATTTTCCGGGTTACCCGTTCGCCGCTGGGAGATACCAGCGTCACTACGTAGATGCCGCTGGTGAGCATCTCCGTCGATAGGGTCAACTCCGTGCCGCTGACACTCCGGTCCAGCACTACCTGGCCCAGCAGGTTCGTGATCACCACGCGGCTAACACCGGAGGCTCCCGATACCGTGAGGTGACCGCTGAACGGGTTGGGGTACACCGATACACCGGTGAG
>JAKQEF010000145.1 GCA_029558675.1 Bacteroidota bacterium
TATTGGGCAAAACCATTGTGCAGGAAGGGTTGGATAAGGGAGTATTCTACAAACGACCCGATGGGTCGGTATGGATCGATTTGACCAACAACGGGCTCGACGAAAAACTCCTGCTTCGTTCCGATGGAACATCGGTTTACATTACTCAGGATATCGGTACTGCCATTCAGCGTTTTACCGAGTATCACCTGAATGATCATATTTATGTAGTTGGCAATGAGCAGGAATACCACTTTCAGGTACTTAGGCTCATTTTGGCAAAGTTGGGATATGATTGGTCGGAGCACCTGTACCACTTGTCATACGGTATGGTCAATCTACCGGAGGGGAAAATGAAATCGCGCGAAGGCATCGTGGTGGACGCCGATGACCTTGTGGAAGAGATGCATACAACAGCCAGAGATATGTCGAAAGAACTGGGCAAGCTGGATGATGTAGAGCCCCATGAAGCTGAAAATGTCATTAAAATGGTTGGATTGGGTGCCTTGAAATACTTTATTCTGAAGGTTGACCCAAAGAAGAACATGACCTTTAACCCCAAGGAATCCATTGATTTCAATGGCAATACCGGCCCTTTCATTCAATATACCCATGCCCGAATTCAATCGGTGATGAGAAAGGCGGCTGACATGAAGATTCCCATACCAAAAACCGTGGATATTGATATGATGGGTGAAAAGGAGAAGGAGCTGATTAAGCTCGTTTCTCTATTCCCCAAAACGGTAAATGAAGCCGCCAGGGAGTTGAATCCTGCACTTGTGGCGAACTATGTTTACGAATTGGCCAAGGAGTACAACCAGTTTTACCACGATTATCAAATACTCAGGGAGGAGAATGGTCCAATCCGCGAACTTAGGCTGGTTATTTCACGCGAGGTAGCCAATGTCATTCGTAGAGCTTTCTGGCTATTGGGAATCGACGTTCCCCAAAGGATGTAAATTGTAAAACTGCAACTAATTTGTTCGTTTTACCTGCAATGCTTGTAAATTAACTCCTGAGCTTCGAACTTTCCCAATGTTTGAGCCTGTTTCCAGTCTTTGCAAGCAGCCTCTTTATTGCCCATGTTTAAATAGCACAAACCCCGTTGCATGTATGCTTCAACTAATTTGCCATCGATACCGATGGCTTTGCTTAGATCCTTTTCGGCCACAGCCCAGCTCTGCGATGAAATATAGATTTTGCTCCGAAGGAGGTAGTATTTTACCTCGTTTGGCTTAGCCTTTATCAGCGTTGCAAGGCGGAATAGTGCGTCGATATTGCGCCCTAAGGCCACGGCATAAATGGTAAAAAACTCCATAGCTTTAATGCAATCGGGATAATAGGTTAAAAAGTGCTGAATGTCAGTGATGGCATTGTGATGATTGCCCATTCCGGCATATGCCTGCCCACGCTCCATGTAGTAATGCGGGTTTCCACCCGAGAGGTCGATGGCATGGTTCAACTGTCTAATGGCTGCTTTGTACTTACCCTGAGCCGCAAGTGCTTTTGCTTTCCAAAACATGTATTCATGGTTCCTTCGGCTCTTTTGGATAGCTTGAGCAAAATCGACTTCAGCCGAACGGTAACTGCCTATGTTGAAATAGGCTTCGCCACGCAATGCATACAGCCGATGGCGTGCTGCATGCCCTTCAATTTTTTGGTTAAGCAGGTCAATGGCATCATCCCATTGCTCGTGTGAAAACAGGTAGGCCACTTCGGCTACCATTCGCTCGTAGAGAGTGTACCAATCGTTTAGCCATATACTGTTCCACTGTGAGTTTTTGCTTAGATTGATAAAAGCTGTATCGAGAAGGATGAAGGCTTCAGACTGTTTCACGGGCTGAGAGAGATGCCTTTTTAGCTCAATGAGGGCATTCTCAGCATCATTGGCCAGGGCATAGGTGCGTGCCAACTGGTACGAGGCAATACCATTTTTTAATAGTTCGGCTTTACGAAAATCTTCAATGGCTTTGGCATACTGATAGTTTTTTAAAAACGCTTCACCTCTAAGCATCAAAAGGTTAGGATTGTTGTCCGTTTTTACAACGGATGAGTCGATGAGCGATATCGCCTGTTCACACTTGTTCTGCTCTATCAAAGCCAGGGCTTGATAATACGACTCGGGCATTTTTTGCGCCAGTGATGGGGAGAAATTAAGGACAAGGAGGATGAACAACAGATTTCTTCTCATGGGAAAAGTTTGGGAGACAACATTTTGCTAAAACGTTAAACAAGCTATATATCTTCAAAAGATTAGGTGGCGAAATTAAATTTAATATAATGTAATTAACTACACTGTTTATCAGGCATATCAATAATTACATGTAAAGATACTACCCTTTCATAAAACAGGGGATATAACCAGAGTCAAATATGCATGTTTATTTGAAAAAATTTGTAGGTTTGAATCGGCAAAATTGGTAAAATAATGAGCGTACTTATTAATAAGGATTCACGAGTTCTGGTACAAGGATTCACAGGCAGCGAAGGCTCTTTTCATGCTGCTCAAATGATAGAATATGGCACAAACGTGGTGGGTGGAGTAACGCCCGGTAAGGGCGGGCAGACCCAGTTAAACCTGCCGGTTTACGATACGGTTTCCGAGTGTGTTGCCAAAACCGGTGCCAACGTATCGGTGATTTTTGTTCCTCCTGCCTTCGCAGCCGATGCCATTATGGAAGCTTGTAATGCCGGGGTGGGAGTAATAGTCTGTATTAGCGAAGGCATTCCTGTTTCGGATATGGTGATGGTAAAGCATTACCTCGAAAGCCATCCCAACGTGAGGTTGATTGGGCCCAATTGTCCGGGGATAATCACGCCCGGCGAGGCTAAGGTTGGTATTATGCCGGGTTTCATCCATCAAAAGGGATGCATAGGTGTAGTTTCGCGGTCGGGCACTTTGACATACGAAGCGGTTGACCAGCTTACCAAATGTGGTTTGGGACAATCCACCTGTATTGGCATTGGTGGCGATCCCATAGTGGGGACCACCATGCTGGATGCCGTTAAGTTGTTTAATGAAGATTCTGAAACTAAAGGAATTGTGCTGATAGGTGAGATTGGGGGTGGCATGGAGACCGAGGCAGCACGGTGGATTAAGGAAAATGTTAAAAAACCCGTGGTAAGCTTTATTGCCGGAAAAACTGCCCCCAAGGGCAGGAGAATGGGTCACGCCGGAGCCATAATAGGCGGAGCAGAGGATACAGCAGATGCAAAAATTGCAATCCTCAAACAATGCGGAATACATGTGTCGGAATCACCTGCTGAAATTGGCTTGCACATGTTCAATGCTATGCAGTAAATTTTAACCGTTTGACAACTTATCGTGGTGAAACTATTAAAAAGAATTTGTACTCTACTTTTTTTTACTGTTTCGTCCTGCTTAAGTTCTTATGGTCAGTGGGATGCCATTGAATTTGAAAGATTTACGGTAGAAGACGGGCTTTCCCAGAATACCATTTATGCCATTTTACAGGACTATAGAGGCTTCATGTGGTTTGGTGCCGAAAACGGTTTAAACCGTTACGATGGTTATAGCTTTAAAATCTTTAAACGAAATCCCATTGAAGAGAATTCCCTGCCCAATAGCCGAATCATAGCCCTGATTGAGGACAAAGAGCACACGATTTGGATCGGAACAATAGGTGGGGGCTTGGTTAAGTATGACTATAAAACCGAGTCTTTTCACACCTATAAAAACAACCCCGAAGATCCATTTAGCCTAAGTTTTAACAGGGTTATGGCATTATGTGAGGATAAGTCTGGGAAAATTTGGGTGGGAACAGCGGAAAAAGGGCTGAATCTTTTCGATCCAAAGACCGAAAAATTCAAGATTTATAGCTTTAATCCCGGCGATTCAACAACCATCCCGAATAGTGTTATCAGATCATTGTATATTGACTCCAATCAAACTCTTTATGTTGGAACCAATAATGGTTTTTGTCAGTATATCCCTGAAAAAGACAATTTCCAAACAATTCATGTGAAGACAACAAAGGGTATGCATTATCCTTTGGGTGTTGTACGCCGTTTTCTTGAAGATATGGAGGGTAATCTATGGGTTGCCACGGATGATGCAGGGTTGGTAAGATTTAACAGGAAGGATAACTCATTTAAAATTTATACCCACCAATCCCATAAATCCGGATTAGCAAGTAATACCATACACGATTTATACCAGGATGAAGAGGGTTATATATGGCTCGCTACCTATGCAGGGCTCCAAAAGTATAACCCCTTAACTGACCAATTTTACACATACGTTAATAATATCAACGATAGAAGGAGCATAAGCAGTAATATAATACGAACTATCTATGAGGATAGAACAGGGATTGTGTGGGTTGGAACCAATAACCACGGGATAAATAAGTTTGATAGAAAGTATAGGAAGTTTACCAATTTCAGAAATCAACCCGGCGATCCGCTGTGCTTTCAGTCTTCTATTGTTAGAACAATTTTTGAGGATAATACAGGAAACCTTTGGATAGGGACTTACGGCGAGGGAATAACTGTTTTTAACCCTACCACCTCGAAATCTACTAAAATAGTGCACAATGAATTGAACAGCAATTCGCTGGTTGACAATTATGTTACATCTATAGTGCAGGACAAAAAAAATAATATTTGGATTTCTACCAATAACGGTTTGTCAAAGTATAACCCCTTAACCAAAAAATTTAAAACCTACTTACATAATCCGTTAAATAGTAATTCTCTGATTAATAATAAAATACGGAAACTATTAATTGATAAAAACGACACCCTTTGGATAGGTACTATTTCTGGAGGATTATGCAAATTGAATATTACCACAAATACTTTTACATCATATATCCCTAATCTTGAAAATCCCGATGTTACCCTATCGCAAGAAAGAATTGCAACAATGTATGAAGATAATTATGGCAATTTTTGGGTTGGTACCAGCGGCGAGGGGCTCAATCTTTTTAATAGGACTACAGGCGTTGTACGTCAGTTTAAGAATTACTCTGACGACCCAACCACTATCAGTTCGAACAGGATTTTTTGTCTATATCACGATTCCAAAAACCGCCTATGGATTGGAACCGATGAAGGGCTGAACATGTTTAATTATGGGAATGAAACATTTACCAAGCTCACCACCAATGATGGCCTTCCGAATGATGTGATCTATGGAATTCTCGAAGATGACGATGGCAACATTTGGGTGAGTACCAATAATGGTATTTCTCATTTTAACCCCAATGACGAAGGGAAGATACAATTTAATAACTATTCAAAATTTGACGGGCTGCAGAATAGTGAGTTTGCCGAGGGTTCATATTTGAAAACTAAATCGGGATTGCTTCTATTTGGAGGTATTAGTAACTTCAATATCATTAACCCAAAAAACATTCAAAATAATCCTATACCCCCTGCAGTTTACATTACTGAAATCAGAATATTGGATAGGAACGCAAAGGTTGATGAGAAGAAGGAGGAAATTGTAAACGTTATCGATAGGGATGTTCTGGAGTTGGATTATGCACAGAATAACCTTTCATTCCAATATGTGGCTTTGCACTATAGCAATTCAACCCGGAACAGGTATAAATACCGATTGGAAGGTTTTGAATCTACCTGGACAATACCAAAGGAAGAGCAGCGATTTGCATCATATACTAATCTAAAGCCAGGTAAATACAAATTTTTGGTAATAGCTTCTAATGCCGATGGGGTATGGAATGAAACAGGGGATGAAATCACCATTGTCATACATCCCCCATTTTGGCAGACATGGTGGTTTTTGGTAATTATGCTACTCCTGGTATTCAGCGCAATGCATGGTATTGTAATGTTTCGAGAGGCCAATTTGATTAAGAAAAAGAAAGAGCTGGAAGAAATTGTCTCGTATCGAACTGCTGAACTACAACAGCAAACAGAAAAACTTAAGCAGGCCAATGAGGAGATTATGACCAACTCCACCGTTCTTTACGAACAGAATCAACTATTAATGGAGAAAAATGAGGAGATATCGGCTCAGCGTGAGGAACTTGAACTTCAGAGTAATTCTTTGGCTAATATTGCATGGGAACTGCAGGATAAAAACGAGGCCATAGAAAAACAAAAAAACATATTAGCCTATCAAAAAAAGGAGATAACCGACTCAATACAGTATGCAAAACGTATTCAACAAGCTGTACTTCCCGGACAAGAGCAAATTAAGGACCTGTTCCCTGAATATTTCATTTTCAATAGGCCAAAAAGCATTGTAAGCGGCGATTTTTATTGGGCTTCACGGGTTAATCATTATAGAATAGTTGCTGCGGTTGATTGTACGGGGCATGGCGTACCCGGAGGATTTATGAGTATGTTAGGGGTACTAATGCTTAACGAGGTAGTGAATCAGAGGGAAATTGTTGACCCCAAAAAAGTGTTGAATTATTTAAGGCAGAACATTATTTCGGTGCTTCATCAGACAGGCGACTTAAGCGATACATCCGATGGCATGGATATATCGCTATGCGTTATAAACGATAAGGATTTAACCCTAAATTTCTCAGGGGCAAATAGTTCAATGCTGATATTGCAGGAGAATGATAATGGAGAGTATGAAATGACGTGCCTTTTTTCTGATAGGATGCCCATTTCATACCATTTTGAGATGAAATCTTTTACAAATCAGACGGTGAAACTGAAGCCGAATGCCTTTATCTATCTTTATTCCGATGGAATTATCGATCAGTTTGGAGGTGATTTCGGTAAAAAATTCCAGCTATCCAGGATGAAAGAGTTTATTTTGGCGAATAAATTTTTACCCCTCAAAACTCAGGGGATTGTTCTGGAACAGCAATTCAATAGTTGGAAGGGCAATACATTCCAGGTGGACGATGTTCTGGTGATGGGCTTAAAAGTTTAACTCCTCAATTCATCATTTTTTTAGTGCTTCCCACATCAATTCAATGGGATGCAATCCCTTTCTCCCCGTCCCGTCGGCAATTTGTTGCCTGCAACTGGTTCCGGGTGCGGCAATTAGGATTTCCTTTTCAGATTTCCGTATTTCAGGAAATAGAACCAGTTCGCCCACCTTCATAGAAAGGTCGTAGTGTGCCTTTTCGTAACCAAAGGCTCCCGCCATGCCGCAGCAACCGCTGGGGATCTCCGTCACGCTGTGACCAGTGGGAAATGATAGCATGCCCAAAGTCGATTTGGTGGATGCCACAGCCTTTTGCTGACAATGACCATGTAGTTTGATTACCCTTTTGTACTGCACAAAGCTCTCTCGGGTAATACGTCCCGCATTAACCTCGCGCATGAAGAATTCGTCGAACATCAGGCAGTACTTAGACATTTCAAGGGCTTCAGCCCTTTTGTCGCTATTAACCAGATCGGGGTACTCATCGCGAAAGCCAAGAATTGCCGAAGGCTCAATACCGATAAGTGGAGTATCCTCAGAGATGATCTCTTTGAGAATGCCAATATTCCGGGTGGCTATTCTACGGGCGGTTTTCAAAAAACCCTTGGAAATATACGTTCGGCCGCTTTCAAAAATGGGAGGAATGAGTACCCGATAACCTAAACAATCCAGCAGTTCAATGGCCTTGATGCCAATGTGCGAATCGTTATAGTTGGAGAACTCATCGGCCAAAAGGTAAACTGTTTTTCTATGTTTTGTACCAATTTCGCGCTTTTTATGCCATTGTTTTAGCGTGATTCTGCTTAACGAAGGCAAGGACCGCTGTGGCGTAAAACCCATTATTTTGGCAATTATTGACCTCCCCGGGGCATTGCTGAGCAAATAGTTGGTAAACGCCGGAAAAAGGCTGCCAAGGGCATTTATTCGGGTAATGCTTGCAACCATTCGGTTGCGGAATGTACCGATGGAGAATCTGTTGTTTTTATACCACTGGTAAAGAAACTCAGCCTTCAGTTTGGCCATATCTACACTGGAGGGGCACTCGTTTTTACAGCCCTTGCACGACAAGCAGAGATCCAGTATTTCAAACAGCTCCTTGTGGCTAAAAGGATTGTTTTTGTTGCTGTTGGTCAAAAATTCCCTAAGCATGTTGGCCCTAGCCCGAGTGGTGTTCCATTCGTTCCGTGTGGCCATGTAGCTGGGACACATGGTGCCACCTGCAGTTACGGTTTTCCTGCAATCGGCCGAGCCGTTACATTTTTCTATGGCTCTTAGAATGCCGCCCTCCTTGTCGAAGTTGAAGACTGTTTTGAATTGTCTGGTAGTTGTTCCCGGTTTGTACCTCAGGAAGGTGTTGAGGGAGGGGGGGTAAACTTTTTTTCCGGGGTTGAAAATACCATTGGGATCCCAGGCTTGTTTCACCTCTTTATACCACTGGTAAACCCTGTCGCCAACCAAAATCGGAATGAGTTCACTGCGCAATCGGCCATCGCCATGCTCGCCGCTTAGCGAGCCCCGGTACTTCTTTACCAAATGCGCCACCTCAAAGGCAATAACCCTAAACAGTTCTACATCATCTGCATCCTTCAAATTGAGCACGGGTCGAAGGTGGAGCTCTCCGCTGCCTATATGGGCATGGTAAACGCAATCCAGGTTATGGCTTGCAATAATTGCAGCAAACTCAGCCATGTAGTCGGGCAATTTTTCAACAGGAACAGCCGTGTCTTCTACCAGGGATACGGGTTTGGCATCGCCAACAATGTTGGAAAGCACGCCAAGCCCGGCTTTGCGCAATGCCCATACCTTAGCCATATCGCCATTGCGAATAATTGGATAATGATAGCCATAATCATGCGTTCGCATGTCATTTACCATGGCATTGATGGTTACGTCAACCTCGTCCCGAGATTGACCCCAGAACTCAACGATAAGAATTGCTCCCGGATCACCATGAATAAAAAACCTGTTCTTTTGCTGCTCGATATTACCCTTGGTGCACTCCAAAATCAGGTTATCCATCAGTTCCACAGCCCCGGGCTTATGCTGCAACGCAATGAGGTTGGCCTTAAACGCTTCCTCCCGCTTTTCCAAATGAACACAGACCAACGCTTTCTCAGGGGGTGGGAGGGGAACTAGGTTTAGCTTTATCTCCGTGATAAGACCAAAAGTACCCTCAGATCCTGCTATTAGTTGGCAAAGATTGAAGGGTCTATGGCTGCTGCCAAACACTTCGTTGTCAATCAACAAATCTAGGGCATAGCCGGTGTTCCTCCGTTTGATGGATGGGTCGGGCGATTGGCTGATGATTTCCTCGCGATTTTCGGCCACCGAGAGGATTTCGAATAGCTTGCGATAAATATCGCCCTCGCGGTTTTTTAGCTTTAATTTCTCTTGGAACTCAACCTTGGAAACAGGGGCGAATTCGTACTCGTTTCCATCGTCCAAGAACATTTTAACCGCTATGGTATGATCGCGCGTACTCCCGTAAACAATGGAATGTGCACCACACGAGTTGTTGCTTACCATGCCCGCTATCATACACCGATTGGAGGTTGATGTCTCGGGTCCAAAGAAAAGCCCGTGTGGTTTTAGAAATTTATTTAATTCATCTAATATAACACCCGGTTCCACTCTAACCCAATGCTCATCCTTATTCAGCTCGATTATTCTGCCCCAGTACCTCGACATATCCACCACAATGCCTTTTCCCACAACCTGCCCGGCAAGTGAAGTTCCCGCTGCACGGGGGATTAAGGGAATACCATGTGTAACAGCAAAGGCTATCAGTTTTTTCAGATCGTCCTTGGTTTTTGGAAGGGCAACCGCCTCGGGAACTTCGCGATAGGCCGAGGCATCGGTGGCATACTGAAGCCGGCTGGGAATATCCCACAACAGCTCCCCATCGAGAGCTTCGGACAATTCTAAAAACTTTCTGTCGAATCGCGAAGGTTTCATAAACTTATCATAAGAGAAACGGTAAAATTACCAAAAGAATGGTAAAGTAGGATGTCGTTTTGCATTGATATTGGCATGGGTTGATTCAACACGCAGTGAAAAAGGGCCAACATCTGAAAATCTTTTCTAAATTTGCGGTCAAACCAAAACAACAACCCGCTATGAAATTACTTGAAGGAAAGACAGGATTAATAACTGGCGGTGCACGCGGTATTGGCCGTGCCATAGCCATTGCCTTTGCACAGCAGGGTGCTAACGTGGCTTTCACCGATATGAATGCCGATGATAATTTTAAGAGTTTGGAGGTTGAGTTGACCAAACTTGGTGTTAAAGCGAAAGGCTACGTTTCCGATGCCAGTAAGTTTGAAAGCTCACAGAATTTGGTAGATGAGATAGCAAAAGAATTTGGAGCAATAGACATACTGGTTAATAATGCAGGCATTACGCGCGATACGCTGCTGATGCGAATGACAGAGGAGCAGTGGGATTTGGTTATCAACGTCAATCTAAAATCGGTTTTTAACCTTACCAAAGCGGTACAGAAATACATGCTGAAGCAGAAATCGGGATCCATTATCAACATGAGTTCCGTTGTGGGCGTTTCGGGGAATGCCGGGCAATCCAACTATTCCGCATCAAAAGCCGGAATTATTGGCTTCACCAAGTCCATTGCCAAGGAGTTGGGTTCGAGGAATATCCGTTGCAATGCCATAGCACCGGGATTTATCATTACTGAGATGACTCACCAGCTGCCCGAAGAGGTTCGTAACGATTGGATTTCAAAAATCCCGTTGAGGCGCGGAGGAACCCCCGAGGATATTGCAAATCTCTCGGTTTTCTTAGGATCGGATATGTCGAACTATATTAGCGGGCAGGTCATTAATATTTGCGGTGGCATGAATACATGATCATTCTGCCTTCAGCGTTTTAGGCGCGAAAACATGTGATTCAGCATCCTAACCAACTCTTTAACCTCAATGGGATTGAGCCCACTTGTGGCTTTCTCCAAAACTGCAGCCTCTATGGGCACAAGTTGTTCCGTTAGGCTTATTGAGTATTTAGTTAGGGAAATCAGGTAGGCACGTTTATCGGTTTCGTGGGGTGTTCTTCGAACCAAATCGTTGCGCTCCATGCCATCAACAATTCTCGATATGCTGGCGTTGTCCTTATTGGTTCTCTGAGCCAATTGGCCAATGCTAATGTTATCCTCTTCCCAAAGCTTTTCCAGCACGATAAAGTAGTCGGGAGTGATA
>JAKQEF010000176.1 GCA_029558675.1 Bacteroidota bacterium
AGCGTCCCTTGGCAATCTGGTATAGGGTATCGGTATTGGCATAGTTAAGCTGAGCGGTGCGCACATTCTGCTGCGCTAAAATAAGGTCGAAAAAATAGCGAATGGCATCCACCGAAATATTTTCCATAGCCTCAAGGTAGGTTTGCTTGGCTTCGAGATATTTCAAAGGCTCTACCTTTTTTTTCCACTTAAACTCATTAAATCCGAAAAGTGGTTGGGTAAGACCAATCTGTATGGGTACCGACATGTAGTTTGTTTTTTTATTAACACCAAACAGGTCGGTTCTCTCAAGGTTTGTTTTGGTAAAAATCTTACCCCCGGTCCATCCAACATTCTGGTTTAGTCCTAGCCCAAGGGTTGTGATATTGGAGTTTTCTTCGACATAAACATAGGTACCATCCTCCTTTTGATGCCGCACAATTCTTCTGTTGAACTCTGGGAATGTTCCGCTGAACGTTAAACTTGGCAGTAGCTCCGCCTCAAAGGTTCTGTTTTCCCAATACGCCTTACGGAATTGATGCTTGGCCAGAATGGCCTGTGGTGATGATTCACGGGCCATGTCGAGTACTTCGTACAGTGTCATGGTATTCATGGGTATTTGTCCCATGATGCTGGACATGGCCATGGTCAAAATACCAACTAAAAATGATATTTTAAGCTTCATGGTATTAGTATTTTATATTCATTTTATCAAAAGGAAAAATCTACTCGTAACGTAACGACTCAATGGGATCCTTTTCAGCTGCCCGTTTGGCAGGCGATAGTCCAAAGATAACCCCAACGGCTGCCGATACGCCAAAGGCAACCAGTACCGATAGCGGGGAGACAATGGTAAGGATACCCGAGAAATGGGTGATAAGGAATGAGAGGATTATTCCAAGGATCACTCCTATAAAACCGCCTGAAACGCTGATAAGCACTGCTTCGGCAAGGAACTGGGCAATAATATCGGCCTTTTTGGCCCCTATGGCCAAGCGGGTACCAATCTCCTTAATGCGCTCCATCACCGAGGCAAACATGATATTCATAATGCCAATCCCACCAACAATCAACGATATGCTGGCAATGGCTCCCAACACGATGTTAAAAATATCCTTGGTGCGCTGTTGCTGTTTAAGCAGCAGTTCCGGTACGACGATTTCAAAATCTTTAACCTCGGCATGGCGGCGAAGCAGCATACGGCTCAACACTTCGGTTGTGCTATTAATTTCATTGGTTTCTTTTACCTGAACAATTATCCTATCCAGCTGGTGATAGTTTTGTTGCGACTGACTCTGTGGTGAGCCGCCAAACGACATGGCCCCGCCCCCAAACCGGATGGTGCTCGTTTGAGCCTTGCGTATGTTCACCAATGCCCGGTTTTGATAACGCAACAGCATGGTTTTTATGGGGATGTAAACGTTATCGTTGTACACATTCACCCCTGCGCTTTCGAAACCGGTTATGGTAATATCGGTCTTTTGCAGCACTCCAATGATCTGCAACCAAACATTGCCAAATTTTATGTACTGTCCGATGGGATTAACTGTACTAAAAAACTTATTCTTAATGTTGGCACCGATGATACAAACTGTTATGCCATGCTCAACCTGAAAATCGGTAAAAAAAGTTCCACTTTCCATCGGTAAGTTGAACAGTTCGAAATAATCGGGGGAAACGCCCATGATCTTAGCCGGCATTCTGTTGGCTTTAAACTGGACGAAAGAATTTAAGCTCACCTCAGGGCTTATCCGTTGAACCGAAGGGACAATCTCCTGTATTGCCTCCACGTCGAGCAGGGTTAATCCGGGCGAATACTTCTTGCTCTGCCTCTCGCCATTGTCACTATCGCTATTCTCGTCGCTTTCTTCGAAAATAGGATTGATAACAATATTGTTAACCCCCACCATTTTAATCTGATCGAGAATTTCTTTCTGAGCTCCATTGCCTATGGCGAGCATGCTAATCACAGCTGCAACGCCAAAGATGATGCCCAGCGCAGTGAGCATGGATTTTAGCTTATTGGCCAGAATGGACTCAATGGCTATGTTGATATCGTGTATATACCTTTTATACATGCTATAAATGTGATAGACAATTCGTTGAACACAACCATCATTCAGGCCTTTTCCTCATGCCGGGCATCTTGGCAACAGGTTTTTCTTTGGGCTTTTTGGCTTCCTCTTCCAATCGTTTCTTTTCCTTAGCCCGCTCCCTGATTTCGGGGATTAACTCTTCTCCCACAAGGGTAAACTTTTCAGCACTTTCGGGGATGTTAAGGTAAACTTCATCGCCCTCATTCAACCCTTTCTCAATTATAATGAAGTTTTCGTTCTGCGGTCCGGTTATAACAACGTGCTTGCGCCCATGAGTGCTGTAAACGTAGCTAAGGCTGTCGTTGGGCTGAATGGCTTCCAGCGGCAGGTAGAGCACATCGTCAAATCGTTGGGTAAGAATCTGGTTGCTCGTGGTCATCGATGGGCGAAGGATGGGATCGTACTCATTTAATCTGATGGTAACCTCAAACACCTTGGCATCGGTATTGGGCAGTTGCTCTCCGATGTTGGCCACTTCGGTAACAACCCCGGTGTAACTCTTTTCCGGGAAGGCGTCCACACCAATCCTTACCTCCTGCCCCACCTTCAGCTTGCTCACGTCAATCTCATTGACATACGTTTTCGAATCCATTATCGACAAGTCGGGGAGTGTGGCAACAATTAAATCCCACGGGCTGACGCTGGAGCCTACTTTCCTTTTCTGTCCACTCCACTCGCGATGGTAAATTACCATGCCCGATTTAGGGGCTTTGATGACAAATTTACTTAGCACATCAAGCATATCCTGCCTTTCGCGCACCTGACGTGATAAGTTAATGGATACCTCGCGCATTGATGCAACGGCCTGCTCCTTTTTCAACTTGTAGTTGTGCTGGGCTTGCTGTAAACTTCGCTCTGCCTTATCCAGGTTTATCTGTGCCTGACGCTGTGTTGCCGGAGGCTCGAATTTTGACTGTTCAACCACAATTCTTTTTTCTTCCAGGTCGAAATTCAGATTGATTATCTCATCGCGCAGATTTCTCAACTGAAGCGTTGTGTCAAGTTCTGTTTTAAGGTACTGCTGCTGGCTCTTCTCAAGGTCATCCTCAATCTCTTTAAGGCGGTTGCTCAATGCACTCCTGTCCAATGTTGCAACATATTCGCCCGAATCGACAACCGTCCCCTCGGGAATAAGATCCTGAATTTTAATGTCTGAGAACCTGAAACTTCTACCCTGTCGCAGTTCGGCAGGTGCCATGATATCCTCCTTATTCTTCGATTGCAATTCACCGGTTACGGTGACAAGCACTTCAAACTGACCCCTGGCAACACGGACCTTTTGAGGGGCTGCTGTTTGCTTTTTTGAAGTTCCGAAAATGATTACAAGCAGCACCACCAATGCCACTGCCGAAATACCAATGATAACTTTTTTCTTCATACTAATAGATTCAACGTGTATGGCAATAATTATTTGTTCTACTATGACGCACAAAAATTCTCGTCGTTTAACCCATAATGGATTTTAACACTATTTAAGAAAGACAATGGCTAAAGCCAGCTGTTAACCAACTCAATCACTTCTTGCGATAAGGCCCGGGCTTCTTCTGCCGATTTGCTCTCGGCGTAAATTCTGATAATAGGCTCAGTATTGGATTTGCGCATGTGAATCCACCCTTTGTCAAGGTCAATCCTCAACCCATCAATGGTGTTTATTTCTCGGTTGGCATGGTATTTTTTTAACTTTTCAAGAATCTCATCGGGATCGATGGAAGGGCTTAGTTCAATCCGATTTTTTGAAATATAGTAGTCGGGATAGGTTCTGCGCAGTGCCGTGCAAGCCATGTTTCGCCTGGCCAGCTGAGTGAGAAATAGCGCTATGCCCACCAGGGCATCCCTGCCATAGTGCAGTTCGGGGTAGATAACCCCACCATTGCCCTCACCACCGATCACTGCGTTGCACTCCTTCATTTTGGCCACCACGTTCACTTCACCCACAGCTGAGGGGAAATATGCTCCCCCATACTGCTGAGTAACTTCGCGAAGGGCAGAAGTGCTGGAAAGGTTTGATACCGTATTGCCCTGCGTGCGGGAGAGAACGTAGTCGGCAACGGCCACCAGGGTGTACTCCTCGCCAAACATACTGCCGTCCTCGCATACTATGGCAAGCCTGTCCACATCAGGGTCAACTGCAAAACCCACATGGCACTGATGGGTGATTACAGCCGATGACAATGCGGTAAGATGCTCGGGAAGCGGTTCGGGGTTATGGGGAAATTCACCGGTAGGTTCTGTATAGAGTTCAACCACATGATTTACTCCCAGGGCCTTTAGCAGCCGGGGAATGGCTATTCCTCCAACGGAGTTTATACAGTCGATGGCCACTTTGAAATTGGCATTGGCAATGGCATTGGCATCAACCAATTGTAGTTTAAGGATTTGTGCTATATGGGTATCGGTAAAATCGTAATTGCTTACGATTCTGCCAAGGTCGTCAACCTGCGGGAAGGTGAATGCATTGCCTTCGGCAAGGTTAAGGACTTCTTTCCCATCGCTGTCGGAAAGAAATTCTCTCAGCTCATTGAGCAGCTTAAGCGCATTCCAATGCCTTGGGTTATGGCTGGCTGTAATGATAATACCCCCCTGCGCTTTTTCGGCCGAAACGGCCATTTCCACCGTAGGGGTTGTGGCCAAACCCAACTCCACAACATCAATCCCGCAGCCTAAAAGCGTCCCCACCACCACCTGATTTACCATTTCGCCCGAAATGCGTGCATCGCGACCCACCACAACCCTGCAACGAGTGTTGGGATGACGATTTTTAACCCACTGTGCAAATGCGCTGGTATAAAGCGATATATTCAATGGGTTCAACCCGTCGTTGATGCTCCCGCCTATGGTGCCCCTGATACCCGATATGGATTTGATTAGTGCCATTTTTCAACATATTAATTTCCACAGCAAAGGTGGTAAAAAGGTGGCATTTGCGCAATGCTACCTCTGTTAAACGTTTGAGTGCTATATTTAGTATTGTGCAAGGGTTATGCGGAATCCTACCGTGCCTGATTCATATCATAAATCTCCCTTTTGGGAACAAGGTAGCGATTGTACAACAGTAGTCCCGAAATGGTAATCACACCAATCCCGCTAAACATCAGCCAAAGCAAACTCGGGCGACCCATTTCGCTCACAAACTTTACGTAGGTATAGGCACCCAGCACACCTCCTATCCCGCTGCCAATCACTCCGTACAGGAACGAGTACACCAGGTAAAGTGCCTTTTTATCAGACGGAGCGATGAGACCGACGTAAGAAATGAATTTGGGGTGAGCCGTCATCTCACCAATGGAGAAAATGGTAATACCAGCCATGAAAACCCAGGCATAGGTGGAGATGGCCAGAATTCCCATGCCAATTGTTCCTAATGCAATCCCAACAATCATGGTGGGAAGCGCCTTGGTGTTTTTAACTATGTACGAGATGATTAGCTGTAGCAGTATGATGGTTCCGGCATTGATTACGGTAACGTGCTCGGCCGCAAATTGCCAATTTGGGTTCTCGACAAACAGTCCCAGAAAGGAGTTAACCACGTTATTCACCGGTGTCATGTCCATGTAATCGGTTAGGTACCAAAGCACGGTGTCGAACATCTGGAAGTAGAGTATCCAAAAACAGGAGTATATGGCTATCATCACCATAAACCGGTAATCTTTAATCACCATCAACGCACCTGTCAACACATCACCCAGCTTTTTCTGTACTTCGGGTCGTGGGGGCTCTTTGTAAACAAAAAGTGCAAGGAATAGCAACCAGCCCGTACCAACGGCTGCCATGATGAAAATGTAGTTCCAGCCAATGGTTTTCAAATACGGTATGAGGAACAGGGGGAACAGGAAAGCTCCCAGGTTGATTGTCCAGTAAAAAATGCCAAAGCCTAAGGTCGAGTTGCTCTCGTCTGTGCAGCGGGCAATGGTGCCCGAAATGATTGGCTTGAAAAAGCCGGCTCCGGTAACCATGAGCAACAGGCTGGCGAACACTATGTAGTAACTTGTGCTGAAACTGGTGAACAGATAACCCAGCGACATCACTATAAATGAAAAGATAAGGGTTTTCTTATACCCAAACTGGTCGGCCAGTGCCCCGCTAAGTATGGGCAGCAGGTACAGCAGTGGTGTGATAACACTTTTGATAACCCCAACGCTCTCCTTGGTGAAGCCCAACCCTCCCCGGCTAATGTCTAAAACCAGATAAACCGACAGGATTGACATTACACCGTAGTACGAGCCCCGCTCGAAAAACTCCATCACGATAACTGTCCAAAAATTCCTGGGGAAAGAGGAAATCCCTTTGCGTGACTTTTGCTTTTCCATGGTGTCATTCATTTTTCGAAACCGAATCCACAAAGCTAATGGTTTTTTCAAACCAAGGAAATATTTTTTATAGGCATGGATTAAATAAGGGAATCCTGTTTGACTGAGGCTCCGGCCTCAGTCGTAACTATTTTCCTTGGTTTCAACAAGAGGCACAGCCTACTTATAATAGAACAACGGCGATAAAACCGCCAACAAACAGGTTCTATTTAATTAGTTTTCACTCTTCTGTTTTTGGGACATGATATTTGCAAATACTCCAAACAACGTTTGAACTTTGCAAAAGAATGGCGGATTCAAGTCACAAATGCAACTTTTGGTTAAATAATAATTTATTCATTACAAATATAGGGTTTTCGTAATCAAATCTTTTTCTGGGTCTCTTGTTTAGCCTAGCTTCCACCCGCTTTACCTTTTCGTGTGTGAT
>JAKQEF010000030.1 GCA_029558675.1 Bacteroidota bacterium
GAGCAGGCGTCAAACAGCAGCAAGAACTCATCGGGTTATGATGTTAGCGCACTGTTAGCTGTAACCACCACAACCGATAACTATGTTATGCTTTCCGACGTTGTTAATGACGTGCTTTCTTTGCTTTACAGTGCCGAAGAAATCGAAATGGACGGGCTGAAAGCGTACATAGTTAGCGAGCCGAGAATTAATGAGGTTGTCGAGTACAGTGATAGCGGGGTATTTATTACGAAGTACATTAGGTTAACACTATACGTCAAGTAGTTATGGCAAGCAAGCTAGATGGGAGTTACGTACTGCTAAAAATTAACGACACTACGGTTGCAGGGCAAACGGATAGCACTATGTCGCTCGATGCCGAAATGGT
This sequence comes from Bacteroidota bacterium, assembly GCA_029558675.1. GTDB lineage: Bacteria > Bacteroidota > Bacteroidia > Bacteroidales > Tenuifilaceae > MWFE01. The sequence goes on from JAKQEF010000030.1 coordinate 368, forward strand.
CAACGTGATAATTAGCGGGGGTAGGTTCAACGAGGTGCTTACCGGAAAAATCAGCTATAACGTGAATGTTAGCATAGTGTACGATGATGCAACGTGGCTAACGCTATACGATGCCTTTAAAAATGGAACTGATTTAAGCATGTACATGGGAGGCGTAAATGTAGGTGATGTTTATTTTACATTTAACGCAAAGATTAACGGAATTTCGAGAAGCCACCCGATGGGAGGGCTTAGTATTATAACGCTATCGGTTGTAGGAAATGGAGAACCGACCTATAGCACGGTGATTTAATAACAATTATTAACAACTAAACAAAACGGAGGAATTATGGCAGAAATTAATGGAAGCAAAATCCTGCTTAAATTGAATGTCGGCGGAACTGATAAGTTAATAGCCGGGCAGGTTAGCGGAACTCATGACTTAAAGGTGGACACTTTTCAAACCAATACGAAAACGACCACCGGAGCTGGGAAAACGTTTGAGGGGGCATTATACTCGGTAACCTACAAAATAGATTGTCAGGTTGACCCGAACGATACCACAAATGCCAAATACTCAGACGTTTATGCGGCTGCAAAGGCAATGACAGCAGTGGATTACACCTGGGGTTCATTAACCAACGGTGAAAAAAAATACACCGGTAAGGGTATCATAACATCGCTATCGCAGGCTGCGCCTATGGCTGGTGTGATAACGTTCAGCATTGACCTACAGGTAACAGGCGAGGAAACCGAAGGAACTGTAACTTAACATTTTAGCGTTATGGAGAATAAAAATGTAAGGTACGTTGAGGTAAAGGGCGAACGGTACGCCGTTGGGCTGGGTTATATTGTCGAGCTGACCCGTAAGTATAACCAGGTTTACGGTGGGGACAACAGCATTGACGAGGTGCTGATACAGTGCTTTTCTAACCTAAAGCCGACACCTGATGCAATTGATAAAATTAAGCTCGGGTTAATCACGTCAATCAACTACTACCGTCAAAGGTGCGGTAAGGAGCTGGTTGATGAGGACTACATTGACGAGCTGGTTTACCGGCACGGTTTCGCTTACGTGGGTGAAGCATTGGAAAAGATTGGTAACACGCTTGTTGGCATAATTGTTAAGGGAAATGAAGGGGAAGGAGAAGGCGAGCAGGCAAGCGATGAGCAAAAAAAAAGTTCACGGTAGGCGAGTACTACCGCCTACTTGGCACAATTGGCATGATGCCTAACGAAGCGGAATGCTTCACGTGGGGAGAATTTATGGCGTGGCTTTCAGGCTATGAGCAACGGGTGTACGGGGTAGAGGCTAAGCTGTTACGCATAATTGCCTACCAGCAATTAAGCCTCTCGCCATACATCGATAGCATTGACAAGCCGTATAGCGTTGAGGAGTACTATAAATTTCCTGGCGATACGGGTAGAAGGAAACTAGATAAAATAGACGTAAACGAGCTGGTAAGAATATGGCAGGTGAAGGAAGCACAATAGGAGGCATTAACGTAAAAATTGGGGCAACAAATGATGAGCTGGTAAAAAAGCTCAACGAATCCTCAGCCGAAATTAGGCGAACATTTAAACAGGTTGGCGATTTCAACACCTCCATTGGCGAGATGCGAAAGGAGTACAAGCTGCTTTCAAAAACCAGCCTATTGGGAAAAACGCCTGAGGAAATTAAGGCCATTCAAAACAGGATGGCAGAATTGAAGGACGGAATAGGCGACTACCAAGCCCGTATTAACTCGCTGTCGCTTGACCCATTTCAGAAAATGGCGCAGGGAATACAGGTAACCTCATCCATGATGGCCGGGCTATCGGGTGCGGTAGCCATGTTCGGCGGTGAGAACGAGAAGATGCAGGAAATGATGCAGAAAACTGTATCGTTGATGGCCATCGCTCAGGCCGCCCAAACAGCAGCCGACTTCACAAAGCAAAACGCCATAGGAATTTTTCTTAAGGAAAAGACAAAGGAAATAGCGCTTAGGTTAAAGGAAATACTAACAATCAACTCCACAACCGCAGCTAATGCGGCAGAAGCAGGAGCAGTAAATGTTACCACCACTGCCAAGAAAGCGGCAACAGTGGCGCAAAGGCTATGGAATGCGGCCGTAAATGCCTTCCCCGCAATGGCAATAATAACGGCAGTCGCAGCGATTGGAGCTGGAATAGCGTTGCTAGTCCGTAGCATTTCGTCGCATAACAAGGAAATTAAGCAGGCGCAGCAGGAGGTTGATGGTTACAGGCTTGCTGTTGGAAAGCTTATAGATGCTAACAAGTACGAAATGGACATCATGCAGGCTAGCGGTGTTGCAGAGGGTGAAAATAGAAAGGAAAGAAATAAGCAAATACAGGCTGAAATAGCGGCACTTGAAAAGCAAAGGGATGCGCTTCAAAAGCTGCAGGAAAAGCAGAGCGGGAAAAAGGAGCGGGCAAAAATACTCGAGGAAACCAAAAAAATTAATGAGGATATACTAGCGCTAAGCAGGGAATTTAACATCAACATCGCAAAGCAGGAAGCCGAAGCCAGGAAGATAAAAGAGGAGGAGCTAAGGAAGCAGGTTGAGATAAATAGGAAGAAGCTAGAGGAGCAGCGCAAGTTCAACGAGAAAATGCAGCGGGTGATGAAATCGCAGCTTGAAAATAGCATGGTTGTTCGCATTGAACCTAAATTGAGCATAAAACTTCCCGACCTTAGCCCCGTTGCAGAAAAATTAAACGTAGGCCTGGAAAATGTAAACAGGGCTGCGATGGAGAAGGCGCAGGCTTTGGCGCAAAAGATAACCGATATAAATGAAGTCGTAAGTAATGCCATAACCGAATTGGCCGTAAATGGAGCTGCAAGCATGGCCGATGCGATAGGCAGCCTGGCTGCTGGTGCTGATGTGGGGGATGTATTTAAAAACGTGGCAGGGCAACTGGTATCATTTATGGATAGTTTAGGAAAATCCCTTATAGCTGCCGGCATTGGAGCGTTGGCATTTAGAAAATTGCTATTACATCCTGGTGCAGCAATTGCAGCTGGTGCAGCACTTGTGGCGTTGGCCGCATTTGTTCGGACAAAACTTGCTGCAGGGCCGGCAGGAGGTGGTGGTGGAATGGCAGCTACGGAAGGAGGTGGAGGCGGGGGTGGTTACTCATCACCATCAACGGCAAGTAGCCCGAGCTACACGGAGTGGAGCAACAGAACTGTTAACGCAGCGCCTGTAGTTGTGTCCGGCGAGCTAAGGGCTAGCGGTTCGGAGCTGGTAGCGGTGATTAACTCGGAAAATCGCAGGAGGGAATTTTAATGGCTACTAAAAGCGTAAATTTTAAACGGGTAAGCGGTACACAGCTAACACTTAACTTCATAAATAGTGCCTATACAGGCACTATTCCTACGTTCACCATTTCAAGCGATGTGGTCTTTCGTTATGACAGCGAGGGGGACGATGCCTTTGCTGCTATAAGAAAAACGAGCATGGAGGTTTCCGTAGTGCTTGAAAATTCGGACGTTCTGGATGACTTTTTTAATGAAAATTTGAAGTTAGAGGTGGTAACCACAACCGACATGGTTTTTAGCGGCTACTACAATGGTGATGGTATTGAATTTGAGGATACCGATTACCTTAAAAA
>JAKQEF010000060.1 GCA_029558675.1 Bacteroidota bacterium
CTTCCTACTCCCGGATGTAAACCCGTTTGACCCTTCTCGAAATGGAGGTTAACACCTCGTAGGGTATGGTGCCCATGGCCTGGGCCACTTGAAAAATGGTTGGATTTTCGCCAAACAGGATAACTTCATCCCCCTCCTCAATATTGGGAATATCCGTTACATCGATCATACAGGTATCCATGCTCACATTACCAATGATGGGGGCCAGGCAATTTCCAACCAAAACGCTACCAACACCATTGCTTAACCTTCTGCTCAGCCCATCGGCATAGCCAATGGGTAGGGTGGCAATCCTGGATGGCCTGGTTAGTTTACCCATTCTGTTATAACCAACGGTTTCACCTGCTGCAAGAGTGTGAATCTGCGCCACAAACGTTTTCAACGTACTCACATTCAACAGCTCCGATTGATGCAAAACGCTCACCCCGTAAAGTCCTATTCCAAGCCGTACCATGTCGAATTGGGCATTGGGAAAACGCTCTATCCCTGCTGAGTTGAGGATATGCAGCATGGGTTTATAGCCAATGGCCCGGCTGACGGTCTCGCCTATCATACTAAAGCCTTCAATCTGTTTCCTTGTAAAATCATCGTGCTCAGGATCTTCGGAAGCAACCAGATGTGAAAAAATGCTTTGCACCTTCAGCATGGGAGTTTGAACCAACTTATCGATAAGAATGGCCGTTTCTTTCTCCATAAATCCCAATCGGTGCATGCCCGTATCTATTTTAATATGAACAGGATACTCCTTCAATCCCCTTTTGCTCAACGACAATGCAAAGCTATCGAGGCTATTGAAGCTGAATAGTTCGGGTTCCAATTCGTAGTCAATCATCAGATCGTAACTGCCAAAGGCAGGGTTTAGTACCACTATGGGGAGGGTTATTCCGGCCTCCCTCAGCGCAACACCCTCATCGGCAAAGGCAACACCCAGGTAATCAACCCTGTGAAACTGCAATAAGTTTGCAATCTCGTACGACCCGCTGCCATAGGAAAAGGCCTTAACCATAGCCATTGTCTTAACGCCGGGTTTCAATAACCCTCTGAAATAGTTGAGGTTATGGACCATTGCGTTAAGATTATTCTCCATAATGGTGCGATGAGTTTTCTGCTCCAGCACCCTTGAAATCTCCTCGAAACGGAAAGGTCGGCTACCCTTAATCAGGATTGCCGTATTGGAAATATCCGAGCGGGAAAAGCTGTTGAGAAAATCGCCGGTAGTAGCAAAAAACCGACTACCCTCACCAAAAAGGTGAGAATACTTTTGCAACTCCTTCCCCACCCCGATAAACAGGTCAATGCTCCAACTTTTAACAAGCTCTGCCACCTCGGAATACAACAGCAATGGGTCTCTTCCGCTTTGCAGTATATCCGACAGGATAATCATCTTCCTTGCATGCTGCTTTTGCTGTGCAAGAAAATCGAGGGCAACCGACAGGGAGCCCACGTCGGAATTGTAGCTGTCGTTAATCAGCGTACAGCCGTTAATCCCCTCTTTCAGCTCCAGGCGCATGGCCACCGGAAGCAACCTGTTCATCCGTTCGGGAATGGAGTCGATATCAATGCCAAGGTAAAGCAACACACACAGGCAGTGCATGGCATTCTCAACCGAGGCGTTATCCGAGAAGGGTATGGAAAAACTGATGGCTTTATCGCCGTACAGCGCCTTGATCATCGCCCTGTTGGGCGATGTATCTACCTGATTAAGCACCACGTCGGCACCTGTTTTGCGGCTCCATGTGAAGCGCTTCAACAAGCGCTTTTTCTCCTCCTCAACAGCCATGGAGTGAATCAGTTGATGTTCGGCGCAGTATATCAACACTTTGGCGTGTGCGAAAAGTTTCATCTTTTCATGCCCCTTGACTGCCAGATTATTAAAATTCTCCTGATGGGCAGTACCCAGATTGGTAAAAATTCCTATTTCTGGCGAAATAATCCTTTCTAACCTTTCCATCTCGCCTGCCATGGATATTCCGGCTTCAAATATGGCCAAATCGGAATGTGGCTCCATCAACAGTACCGACAACGGTACTCCTACCTGTGAGTTGAAACTTTTCGGGCTGCGGATTATCTTACTGTCACACGCCAGCAGTTGGCTAATCCATTCCTTAACAATGGTTTTACCATTGCTTCCGGTTATTCCAATGACCGGATATTGAAATCTATGCCGATGATACTGAGCTAATTGCTGTAATGCATCCAACGTATTGTCAACCCGAAGAAACGAAGCATCGGGATATTGGTTGGCAATGCCGTCCCTGTTTACAACGAATGATTTGACGCCCCTTTTGTATAGTTCATCAATAAAACGATGCCCATCGTGGTTACTTCCCGCTATGGCGAAAAACAGTGTATCACGATTCAGCGATACGGAACGGCTGTCGATGGAAACCGATGAGATGGTTTTATGGGAATCACCAACCAATTCTGCATCTAATATTTCTCCTATGTGGCCAAGCGAGTAGGTGAACATGGCGATTATCTATTTTTTTACTTTACCTAGCTTTTTTACGCGTTGCCTCGTTGAAGCATGATCTACACAAAGGCTCGTATATATCGGTTTCGCCCAGAACTACAAGTTTTTCGGTATCGGAAAGGCGGTGCGAATACTGCGCCAGATTACCACACTTCACACAAATGGCATGCACCTTGGTAACATACTCGGCACAGGCCATGATATGGGGTATCGGGCCAAAGGGCTTGCCCTTAAAATCCATATCCAGACCGGCTACAATCACCCTGATTCCCTGATCGGCCAGCTTATTGCAAACCTCGGCCAGGTTGTTATCGAAAAATTGCGCCTCGTCAATGCCAATCACATCCACATCGGAAGCCAGCAGCAGGATATTTCCCGATGAGGTTACCGGGGTTGAGAGTATGGCATTTGCATCGTGCGAAACAACCTCCTCCTCGGAGTAGCGGGTATCTATCTGTGGTTTAAATATCTCGACGCGTTGTTTGGCGAAACGGGCCCGCTTCAGACGGCGTATCAGCTCCTCTGTCTTCCCCGAGAACATGGAACCGGTGATTACCTCAATCCAACCCCTTCGTTTTGACCCAATAATTGAATTTTCAATAAATTGCATGGCAACAATAAAGAAGTATCGATGTTAGTTTTACAAAAGTAAGCAAATTCTTAATTTTGCATCCAGAATAATATCAACCATGATCAATCAATCCGATTTAAAAAGAGTGCTCGAGCGCATCCACGAAGCAGAACAGCTGATAAAAGTGGGCATTGAGAAGGGTAAACTATCGACAATAGAGCGCGATATCCTGTTGGAAAAAATTAGAGCCGGTTACGAAATCATCCTTTTCGGCGGCAAGGACGAAATATTAATCCGCGAAACACAGCCAAGTACTGCTCATAGGGTTGCACCGATTGAAGCAGAAAAACCAGTTGAAAAAATCGTTGAAAAGCCTGTTGAAAAAACCATTGAAACCGAGATACCCCCTGTTAAACAGGAAACTCAACACATTGCAACAGTATCCCAAGAAATCCATGAGCCTGACAAGGACTTAAAACCCACGAATAAGGCTGAGTTAAAGGAAGAGCCGGTGATTGCAACGGAAGACCTCACCGTTGACGATCAGGAAATTGAAGAGAATGGCTTTCAGGATAAACCAAAGACACCCATTCTGGGCGAAAAATATCAGGGGAAACGCAAATTCCGCAACGAAACCCTGGGCAAGAGCAAAAAGGATATAGCCACTAAACTGCAAAACAAACCCATTAACGATCTCACAAAAGCTATCGGGATAAACGATAAGTTTCTGTTTACCAAGGAGCTTTTCAATGGCAATGCCGAGCTTTACGCAAAGACCATCGTCAAACTGAACGAGTTCACCGATATCAACGATGCGCTATTTTACGTTCAGGACAACTTCAACTGGGACGACAAGAATGAAGCCGCCAACCAGCTGATGGAACTGGTACGACGAAAACTGCTGATTGAATAACGGGGTTGGGAGAATTACCTTCCTACAATAGAACTTGAACTTGGACTAAGGGCATTGAGCAGGGAAAAGCTTATAGTTTTTCAAATGAACTCTCGTTAAATAGCATAAAATTCCCTATTTTTACTTGCATTGAATAGGGATTGAAACTATGGAAGTACTTGGTATTGATATTGGGGGTTCGGCCATTAAGGGTGCTGTGGTGGATACCAAAACGGGAAAATTTGTGGCCGAAAAGTTTAGGATTGAAACATCGCAACCCTCGCCGGTAAAGGAAACTGTGGCTATCGTCAGCGAGATGGTAAAGCATTTCAAGTGGAAAGGAAAAATTGGCTGTGGCTTTCCGGCCGTGGTGATGAACGGAGTGGTGAAAACCGCTGCCAACATCGATAGGGCATTTATTGGCGTGAACGCCAACAAGCTCTTTGGCAAGGCCACCGGATGCCCCGTACACGTTCTCAACGATGCCGATGTGGCCGGATTTGCCGAGATGAAATTTGGCAAGGCCAAAAATTTTAAGGGTTTTGCCATTTTCCTGACCGTTGGAACGGGTATTGGTTCGGCGCTGTTCAATAAGGGCAAACTGATTCCCAACTCGGAGCTTGGGCATATATACATGCCCAACGGTTTGAAAGGCGAGAAGTACGCCTCGGATGGTGTGAGAAAGAGTGAGAATCTGGACTGGGACACCTGGGGCAAACGGTTCAACGAGTACCTCACTTATCTCGAACAGACCTTCTACCCCAACCTCTTTATCATAGGCGGGGGAACCAGCAGGCGTCTGGATCTTTTTAAACATCACCTTACGGTTAATGCTCAGGTGATTGCGGCTACCCTTCAAAATGATGCGGGAATTATTGGGGCTGCCCTGCAGGCATAGGCTATTGTTGTTGGTCAAATTGTAGTTTTAATGCAAAATAGCGATACATCTCAGAATTGAGTATTTTTGTTCTCTCGGGCAACCATTGCCAATTGGCGCAGAAATCCTTATCCACGGCTAAAAATGATAACATACCCATACGCCAAGCTCAACCTCGGACTCTTTGTCACCGGGAAACGCCACGATGGCTACCACAACATAGAAACAGTATTGGTGCCCTTGACCTCGCTTTGCGATATTCTTGAGATTGTTCCCGGTCCCCTTCAATCAGAAAGTATTCGCTTTACACATAGCGGCCTGCCCATAGAATGTGATGAGAGCGAGAACCTTTGCATCAAGGCATATGAACTGATGAGCCAAAGAGTTGAACTGCCCAAGGTGGTCATACATCTGCACAAGCAGATACCCATAGGCGCAGGGCTGGGGGGTGGCTCGGCCGATGGGGCATTCACCCTGTCAATGCTCAACACAATGGCCTCAAGGCCATTATCGGCAACAGATTTACATAGCATCGCCCTGAATCTTGGCAGCGATTGCCCATTCTTCCTGATGGACACCCCTTGCTTTGCCACAGGCCGGGGCGAAATGCTGGAGCCCTTGGATTTAAACCTCAAAGGATTGTACGTTGTGTTGGTTAACCCGGGAATCAGCATCAGCACGGGGTATGCATATTCACATGTAAGGCCACAAACCGCATCGTTTGACCTAAAGCGTATTGTAACCATACCCCTGGAGCAATGGAGAAATCAGGTATCCAACGATTTTGAAAAAATTGTGTTTTCGCAATACCCTGAGGTTGAAAAGATTAAAAATGACCTGTACGCTCTCGGTGCCATCTATGCCTCCATGTCGGGAAGCGGATCAACCATTTTCGGACTGTTTGACAGCAAGCCCGACATCAAGGAGTTGTTTTCCAATATGTTTGCACAAGTGTACGCTATTTAATGCAGTTATTTCGGCAGCAATCCAGTGGTTGCAATTTCTAACTGCCTTTGCTTTTTCTCCGCTATTAGGCACAAAAGCGTATCACTATCCCGCCAACGGTCAAACCACTGAAATGAAAGCATGTCCTAATGTATTCCAACGATTTGGGATGGTAAAAAAACACGTGGGTAAAATCGTTCTTGTAGTACCAATCTTTGAAATCAATGGCATCGGTCAACAACTCGGTCATGCAAATCAATTCTCCTCCATCTTTCAACATCGACCTGAGCTTTTGGAACTCGCGGTGCGGATGATGAAAATGCTCAATCACCTCGCAGCATACAATATAATCGTACTGCTTCTCCAACAGGTGGGGATGGTTATGAAAAAACGGATCGTACATGGCTATGCTGTAGCCACTATGGCTAAGCATATGGGAAACAGCTGATTGCCGCCCCGAACCATAGTCCAATCCGGAGTGACTGGCATTAAACCTTGACAGCACCACTTCAACCAGTGGAGCAACAAACTCTCTGTATCCCACGCTATTCACATCATTATTATGCTTTACATAGCGATTTCGCTCCCTATCCCTCCCCGGTAAATCGTGAGGATTGACAAATACCGACAGGCATCCGGAGCATTTGAAATAGGAAATTTCCCTATGCTCACAAAAGGGCATTGCGACAGAATTACAGAGTGGACAGAGAGTATGCACTGGAAAAAAATTACTACTATGGGTGCCTAAGGTAATAAAAAAGGGGATGCTTACCATCCCCTTTCAAACACTTAATCCTTACTATTTTAGAAAGTCACCTTGGCAGATACTCCCAAAACATTGGCTTTACGGTCATCTCCATCAACCACTGTGGTTTTAATATTTTGCCATTCTACCGCAGCGGCAAATCCGTGTTTAATGGGGAAAATTAGGTGGGCGTATATCAAGGTGTTGGACTTGAGAGCTCCGGTTGTAAGGTCGGTAGTTTTATTCTGGTCAGAGCCATAGCCAAGAACAGCTGTAAACCAATCGGTTACATTGGATGTGGCATTCACCCAAAATCCCATGCTTTTCGTATCGTTTTGTACAACCTCATTTGAAAGTACATCAACTGTAAAAGAGTGATTGCCGGCAATGCTGAAAAGCGTGGCATTATTCAAATTGGTGCCCGTATTAAACTCACCGGCAATTGAAAGGTACTTATGCAAAGGCAAGGTTACATCAACTCCAATACCCGAAGTGGCGAACTTAAAATCATAGTCCTGAAGCAGTACCGTAGTCCCTTTTTCTAAATGCTGGCCATAGACAAACGAAACGCCAAAAGAATACTTCTTGCCATACAAGCCCGAAAGCCTGGCCTGAGTCATGGGCATTCCTGAAAGGTTATCCTTTCCAGGAAAAGCACCATCGGGAGTGGTCTCGCCGAACGACAACTGCACCGTAGGTGCAAAGGTTTCGTTGGCCAGTGTGTACATGAACAGCATTTGCGCCCTGCGGAATCCCTTATTGCCTGCAAACCATAGGTTTCCGTTGGTGTTGTTGGTATTGGGGTTCAGAGGGGAAAACAGGTCCCACTGCTGCCCCATGCGCACCTCAAAACCACCATGCGTAATGGAAGCATATCCCAATCGTAGTCGAGGGTTGGCATTGGTAATAAATGAGTTGGTGAAAAAATCTATCTCCACTACTCCGCCAACCTTAACCTTTTCGCCAACACCACCCTTTAACCCAAGCCGTGTATGCTGGGCAGTGAATCCCATGGCACTCTCTTCTACACCGGTTGCCTGCTGTGGGGCAGCCAAACTACCGGCATTGGTAAACGATTTTACCCCGGCAGTGGCGTAAACCATATCGCCTTTTATAAATCCGTAGGGCTTAATTTCAAGTTTCTGATTCTTTTCCTTACCGTCATCCTCTTTCTCCTGAGCAAACAGGGGTTGGGCAATGAAAAAAGCGCAAAGAGTTAAAATGAAAACATTCTTGTTTAACATAGCTTTTGGTTTTTAATTATTACTACAATGGTTGTTAATAACAGTTTTAATTAGGTCATTTTGTAATGCCATTCAATTAAATTTCAAAAGTATGAATGGCCATGTAAATCATGTTAACTTCCGGAGTATCAAAATAATCACTCCAATAATTCCCTGTAACATTTGCGTTCCTTTTCCTTGTTAACATAGAAAATATACTCCTCCATCAGGTTAAGGTTTTGATACCAGCCATTTCCATCAAATTCCACCAGTTTTACACGGGCCAAATCCATTAACTCCACAATCCTTCTTTTATTTGTGTGTAAAATTTTCTCTGCCATAGGAATGATACTCTTTTGATACACGGCAAACAGAGGTTCGTGTTTAGCGTCCCCTTTACAAGGCATGACGATATCATATGCAACCGATAAATTGAGCATTCTTTTTATCATCCTGATATTCATCTCGGGAATATCGCAGGCGGTGATAAAATTGAGGTCGGTATTGGAAGCCCTAAGGCATGAGTAAATACCCATAAGCGGGCCCATGCCCTGTTCAATGTCAGGTATTACCCGTTTACCTAAGAAAGCATACCTATCCACATCGTTGGCTCCAATGATAATCTCACTAAAATGCCCCTCCAGCTGATTGATAATGTGCTGAATCAAAGGAATGCCATTAATGCTGAGCATGCTTTTATCTTCGCCCATCCGCGAACTTTTGCCTCCGGCAAGGACTATTGCAGTTGCATTTTCGCAAGTAATCCAGGTGTTATTCTTTATATGAACGTCAGAGGGGCTATAATTCCAATTCATGTTATCGAATTCGATAATCTTATCGGCATATTCGATCACTTCAGCACAACTATCCTTCACTCGTTTATCCTTAAGATTCTTAATGACAAGAAAAAGTCCTGGCTCAATAACCTTGCGAATGGAGTTGGATTCCAGCAGAACCATAGCTTCAGTGGGTAGGATGGCCATCAACGCCTCAAGGCCCTCTTTCAGCCTATGCTTGTCCACCTTAAGGAAGTACACTTTTTCGGCTCCTGCCATCAGCATGCGCGACGTATCCTTGGTGGGGTCAATCTCTTTTTCTTCAAATATTTCAAAATTCCCTTTGAGCGAAGTGCATACCCCACAACCCTTGCCACCCCTGGGGCAGTTTCCCTCGTTAGGATCAATGGAAACAACCTTTACGCCTACCACAGGGTAAACTTTGGAGTATTTTTCAATCAGGCGACAGGCAAACTCGGTCTTCCCTGTGTTTCGCCCTGTAGAACCTATGATCAAATAGTTAGGTTTACTTACCATTTTTTCTTCTCCTACTCCAATATGACGCGCCTTACTTCCTGATGGTATGTAACAATTTAAGGGTTAGCTATGTTCATCTGGTTGCACCAATATAACCAAAAAGGCAAATACCCTTTTCGAAAAGGTATTTGCGCTTTTTTGGTGATAATAATTGGGAAACTCAATACTACTCCTTCCCGTGGGTAATTGACTTGTTGCTCAACGTCAATGACACCAGCAAGCCTATGGCAAGCAATATGGAGCCTGCAACAAAGGTTTTGGTGGCAGCCGTTTCAGCATAGTGGTCTTTTATGTAAGCGGCAATCTGTGGGCCTACAATTCCTGCCATTGACCATGCGGTAAGGATGGTTCCATAAACCACGGGCATGAGCTTGGCATGGAAAATATCGAGCACGAACGATGGCATGGTACCGAATCCTCCTCCGTAGCAAAGCAGCACGTAGCAAACCAGTAT
>JAKQEF010000076.1 GCA_029558675.1 Bacteroidota bacterium
TGAGCCGCTGCGGTTTTTATTTTTTCGAATAAACATGCACAAAAATAACTCCGCATGACCCAAAATGCAAAATATTTTATCGTATTTATTTGATAATCAATAGGTCATTTTTGAAGCGTTCATGTGGTGCACAAAACAGGATAGCCGGGTGCTTCGCCAATAATCATAATTCGGGCAGCAGGATTCCCCTCGCCGAAAATGGCATGGCGGCGACTTTTACACAAGTCGCATTTGGTACATCCCAATACTTCCTCTCTCAGGGATGCCAAAGGTGAACCCGGCTCAGCAATCATATACAATTATATGAATTTTATACCTCAAAAATTGCTTTGCAATGCCTATTTTTGAAAATCAATATGTTCAATGTCCCATATCGGCCGGTAGCCATGAAGAAAATAACATACCAACCCATTGGAATTATCCATTCGCCATTCACATCAACAGTGCAAACACCCATACAGCCCTCGTCGGCAGAAGGTTATCAGGGAACGGTAGAGGTTTTTCCGGAGTACGCCGAGGGTCTCAAAGATATTGAAGGCTTTTCTCACCTCATGCTGATTTACCACTTTCATCTCTCCCAAGATTTCAAGCTGTTGGTAAAGCCCTACTTAGATGACAAGGTTCATGGAGTGTTCGCAACCCGTGCACCCAAGCGCCCAAACGGTATAGGCATTTCCACTGTTAAACTGCTGAGGATGGAGGGACATACCCTCTACATTGAGAATGTGGATATACTGGACGGCACCCCTCTATTGGATATTAAGCCCTATGTGCCTCAGTTTCACAATGCACAGCATGTCAAAGTTGGCTGGCTCACCGGCAAGGAAAACCGGATAAAAATCCAAAAAGCCGACGATAGATTCGACTAAAATTTACCCCTTTCCCTGTAATGCGCTCACAATCTTGTCGAATGCCTCAATCACCTCACCATTACCCTGGGAGTACACGCTGAGCCCCTTGTCGGCTGCCTCGCCCACCTCGGCAATCAACGGAATTTGCCCGATTAATGGCACGTTGAGTTCCTGAGCCAGCTTGGCACCGCCCCCCTGACCAAAGATGAAATACTTCTCATCGGGGTGAGGTTTGGGTGTAAACCACGACATGTTTTCAATAACACCAATGATTGGCACGGTAAGATCTTTATTGTTGAAGAGCGAAGCGGCCTTACGGGCATCGTTCAAGGCTATCTCCTGGGGTGTTGTAACAATCAGGGCACCGTCAAGTGTAAATTTTTGGGCTGCCGTCAGCTGGATATCGCTGGTTCCCGGAGGGAAGTCGATGATCATGTAGTCGATCTCACCCCACTGCGTATTCTCCAGCAATTGGGTAAGTGCATTGGAAGCCATGGGGCCTCGCCAGATAAGCCCCTGATTACTCTTCACGAAAAATCCAATGGACATTACTTTCACCCCATACTTCTCAATGGGCACCATGATCTGTTTCTCCTCAACGTCGTAAACTTCGGGCATGGCATCCTCAATGCCAAACATTTTGGGAACTGATGGTCCGAAAATATCGGCATCAACCAGTGCAGTTCTGTAACCGTTTCGGGCCAATGCTATGGCCAAGTTGGCCGACACGGTGGATTTTCCCACTCCCCCTTTTCCCGATGCCACAGTGATTATGCACTTAACACCTGGCAAACTAATTTTTTCAAAAGCACTCATTTCTAATTGTTTTACTTAACTTGTTAGTATTATTTCGAATTGCTTGCTAAGGCAAGCAACGTCGGATGTTTCAGTCAATCATTATCACCCCAAGAAATTCCTCAAACCATGGGGTTGGATTTACTGTGAAAGAACAATAAAAAGTGGCAGCTAAACTTTCGCTTTCACCTCGAAGGTGTTATGGTTGGAATCGCTGATAAAAAACGTTTCCACACCGTTCCTGCTACGGGTATGAACCCTGTATCCACCATCCATGGCTGCAGCGGCGATGGCATGAGGCTGTGTGGCCTCAATGCAGATATGGCCAAAGGTGGGCCTAAGGGGTGAGTTGACAACGAAAAGTTCAACAGCCAATCCGTGGCAAACGCCAAACAGGATATCTGCCCCCTGGCTTATGCCAAAAATGGCTTCCGATTCCTCGGGCGGCAACCGCATGGTACCAGTGGTTTCAAACCCCAACACCTCTTCGTAAAACGACCTTACATCGCTATCCACCACCTGTAGCCCTACGTGCCTGTATGCAATTTCCATCTTAGTATTCAATTCCTTTTCTCGCCTCGACTCCGCGGCTGTAGTAATGTTTAATCTCCCTCATTTCGGTTACCAAATCGGCCATGGCAATCAGTTCCTCCGGAGCATAGCGGCCTGTGAGGATGATCTCCATTTCTGCCGGTTTTTGCCTTAGCAGCGAAATCACCTCGTCAACCGAGAAAAGCTTGTAGTAAAGGGCAATGCACACCTCATCGAGAATAACCATATCGAAGCGATTGTCCGCAATGGCGGCAGTAACCTCTTCCAGCCCGGCACGGGCTGCATCAATATCCCTTTTGGTGGGGCTTTTCACAATGAAGCAGTCCAGACCGTACTGCTTAACCACTATTTCGGGAAAGCGTTTCAACGAGTCCAACTCGGCATAGTGCATCCCTTTGACAAACTGAGCCATAAATACACTTTTACCAGCACCTGCAGCCCTCACCGCCAGGCCAATGGCAGCAGTGGTTTTGCCCTTTCCGTTACCGGTGTAGAGGTGAATGAAACCTGTATCTTCGTTCTTGCCTGCCATCGCTGTCAAACTATGGTTAAGGAATGCTCTACGAATTTTGCCGTGAAGTTACCGCTTTTGCGCCGTTTATTACTGATTTAACTGCAAAATATCATGATGTAAGATTCGCATAAGGAAAAGTGGTCTTGGCAAACCCTACCCCTTCTCTGACATGCTATTATCCTGAAGCGCATGCACTAATTCTAAAACCACCTTTTTTTACAGGAGTGGCATCCAATTATTGGGAAAGCCTATTGCCAGTTGATAATGGATTTTAACCTGCAGGAATAGTAAATTTGAAATCGCTCCCTTTGCCTACCCGGCTCTCCACCCAAATCTTCCCACCATGCATCTCCACCAGCTCCTTGCAAAGCATTAATCCTATTCCGGCACCCTTCTCGTTTTCGGTTCCTCTGGTAGTTTGCAGAGTTTCGGAGTTCCAAAGTTTGGCTATTTTGTCCTCTTCCATGCCAATGCCGTTGTCCGAAACGGTAATCGTTGTACCCTCCGAATTTTGTTCGGCATAAACTTTTACCTCACCATCCCTTTTGGTGAACTTAATGGCATTGGAAATTAAATTCCGCATTATGGTTTTAAACATATTGAGATCGGCCGTCAGATTGATTGGCTTTTGATCAACAACAATCTTAATCCCTTTCAATCCTGCCTGATTCTCCTGTAGTTTAATCAATTCGTTGGTTTCATCAGTAAAACTTAACTCCACGGGGCTGAGAACCAGTTTGCCCAGCTGGGAGTTTCCCCATAGCAACATTTGCTCCAAGAGGTCGTTGGCCTGGATGGTAGTGCTGTTTATGGTGCTTAAATTATCCTTAAGTTCTTCGGGACTAAATTCCTCCATGTTAGCAGCGAGTACCCTCGAAAGGCCAATCAGAATATTGAAAGGGCTTCTTAAATCGTGTGCCAGAATGGAGATGAACAGGTCCTTTTGATGGTTGGTTTTCCTAAGCTGCTCCTCCTGGTGTTGCAGTTTATCGAGGTTATTGGAATTTTGAAGTGCTATTGATACCAACTCGGCAAACGATGTGGCTATCCTTGCATCATAATCGGTAAATGGGCCATCCTTTTCTCCCAATCCTAACAGTCCAATGGTTTTTCCCCCAATCTTAAGGGGAGCGAACATCACATTGCGAAGTGGAATATGCCCCGGGGGCATATATTTCGAATGGGGGCTATCCTCGTAATTGTTATCGTATGTGGTTTGTCCTGTATCGTACACTACTTTACGCAACCCGCGTATGGGCATGCTGAGGCTTGCGTCAACACCACAGGGAAGCCCTCCCGCCTCAAGAAAAAGTACATCATTCTCCTCGTTATTCTCATCCAGCAGTGCAATATACCCCGCTCTGGCCCCGGTCAACTCCCTGCTATATTCGAATATTTGCCGGGCAGTGGTAATAAAATCTTTGGTTTCAAGCACCATCCTGCTGCCATTGAGAAGCAGTTCGATCTCCTTGTTACGGTCAGTCAATAACTTTTCGTTTGCCTTTCGCCTCGATATATCACGGCTTACAGCAACTATTTCGGGGTGACCAGTTTCCCTGTTTAAACGAAAATAGGAAGTGGTTTCAGTACTAATTGCCGAACCATTTTTATGCAATTGCTCAAATTGGTCGATATAGGTATGGCGCTTATGTGGATCAATCTTAAAGTACGCCACGCGCTCTTTCGTTATCTGCTTCACATACTCCCTCGAGGATTCGGTTAGAAACGGCATTATCGACTGCCCTACAAGATCTTCCGGGAAATAGCCCAAAAGCCTGTACACCGAAGAGCTGACATAGCTAAATCTAAGATCTGCAAGGTCAATAACAAAAATTACCTCGATGATATTGTCGGTAATCAGCTTAACATACGATTCCTCGGTGGCCATCCTCCGGTTCTTTTCTTCCACCAGAGTGCTAACACTGTCCAGTTGGGATATCAAACTTTCCTTAGCGTTTGAATCGATGTTTAACGATTCAATTTTCTGCCTGAGGTCAATTAGTTTAGGGGTTATATCCATAGAAAAATTCTGATTTTTACTCAAATTATATACGTAAGGACTATTAAAAAAGGAAAGGACAAGGATACAAGACAAATATAATCAAAGCAATGAATAATTTCAAAAAAAAATCGAACAGGAGCCCAACCATATCGATAAAATAAATCATCACATTTTAAAAATCACACCAACAACATTTTTAAAAATTCGCTCGGAATGAAAAAATAGATATCGTTGAAATTTACTCAAGTCAACTCTTTTTTTCTGACATTGGGTTTAAAACATTATAGCAAAAAAGGGTCAACCCGATACTATTGGCAACAAGACCATTAGCGACATGGCCTATTTACCTAAAGTATCGTATGTAATACTTTTTATCCTCGTATTCCAACTGTATAAGTTTTCCCTCGCATATTAATTTTTCCACGGTTGAAAAATCTGCATTATCCTTTCTTAAAAGTTCGTCCATGGCATCCTCACGAAGGGGATGAACCGAACTAATGTTGAGTATATCATTTTCTGCATTGCCGGTGTAACCGGTATCCGTACCCTCAAACCCTAAAATGAGTTCGGGTTTCAATCCTTTTTTACTAAAAATTTGGTATGCCATGTTTATATTCTCGCTGCCGGCTGGTTTTACAGACGAAACAGCCGGAGGCCGTGTGGGAATGGCAATATATGCCTTAGATGGTTTCAGCTGAAGAATAAATTCAGCAGTTGATTGGATTATCTCGGGGCTATCGTTAAAACCTTCAAGTATCATGGTTTCTGTAACCAAAGTTCCCTTAAAATCAGTAGCAAACCTTTTCATGCCTTCCATTACCAAGTTCAAAGTTAACGAAGGGTGAGGACGATTAATCCTTCTCCAAACGTTACCAGTTACAGTATCCACCTTAACGGACACCCAATCTGCATCCATAAGGTTTTCCCTAACTACAGGATCACTCAATAACGAGGCGTTTGTTATCACGGCTATGGGAATATTAAAACCCTTCAGCAACCTGATGGATTTGCCCAAATTGATATCGAGTGTGGGTTCTCCGCTGGCAACGAAGGTAAGGTAATCAGGTTTGTCAGCAGGATTTATCCTGTCTAGCAACGATTCTACAGAATCCCTAATGGTTTGGGGTTCGTAGAATGTTTCGCGTTCTGTGCTACTCTTTTGCCTTGCTCCCAGCTGACAGTAAATGCAAGAATAGGAACACACCTTTCTTAAGGGAATATTGTTGATTC
>JAKQEF010000077.1 GCA_029558675.1 Bacteroidota bacterium
GATTCTTATCCATATTCTACCAGTTTGCCACTGCGTTGTTAAAAATATCTTCCACCAGCTTTGCCACAATGGTTTCCATCAACCCCTGCTCAACTTGGGCAAAATCCTGCCTGCTTTCGAAATCCTGAAATTGGCTGAAAGTCCTGTCGTAATTCTGTGTAGGGTCTTTGGAGTTCTCAAATTTAACCCTTACGGATATGGTAAACCGATTTAAAGCGGCCACCTCATCGCTTTGAATGGCAACAGGTTGAACCTGGTAATTCCTTATTTCGCCCGAAAAGGTGAGGTCGCCAAAGCCGGAGACTACGCTCAGGCGGGTTTGTGAAATAAATTTGTTTTTCAATTCTTCGGTCAGGTATGTGCTCAAAGTGGGGTTAACCAGCGAAGCCAGATTTTGGAAGAGTTCTACGCTTACCGTTTTCACGTCGGGTGAAATGGAAGCCCCGGTGAATGAGTAGTTTACGCTACACGAAGGCACAATGTTGAGCGCAATGGCCAACGCCGCAATGGCGGCTATTCTGCCGGGCTTTATACCCATTCCGGTATGGATGTTTAGTTTAGCCCAGGTCATACTCCTTAATCTTTCTGTAAAGTGTTCGTTCCGAAATGCCCAACTCCTGTGCAGCCTGCTTCCTCTTACCCTTATGCCTTTCGAGTGCCTTTTTAATCATCTCAACCTCTTTGTCCATCAGCGATAGCGACTCTTCCACAATTTCCTCGGTGTCCTGAATATGGGGGTGATCGGGGGTAAAAGTTTTACCCTCAGGGGATGTCATCACAGGTGATTTAAAATGTTGGTCTCCCTGGCTATACAGGTTTTGAATGATGCCGGCTGCCTCGCCATGCAGATCGAAACCTTCGTGCCCGCTGCGCAGCATGTCCAGCACCAGTTTTTTCAGGTCGTTCACATCGTTGCGCATGTCGAAAAGAATTTTGTACAGGATTTCCCTTTCGCTGGCAAAGGAGGCATCGCCCTCCCCGTCCTTCTTAATTAACGCCGGCAGCTTGGTAGAACTGTAGTCGGGCAAGTACCTTTGCAATATTTCGGGCGTAATCACGCGCTTCTCCTCGATTACCGAGATTTGCTCGGTGATATTCTTCAGCTGTCTTACGTTCCCCGGCCAATTGTAATTGATCAGCATTGCCTGCGCACTCTCGCTAAGCGTGATGGGTGGCATACGGAATTTTTCGGCAAAATCGGAAGCAAACTTTCTGAACAGCAGTGGGATGTCTTCGGTTCTATCCCTTAAGGGAGGAATATGTATGGGAACGGTATTGAGCCTGTAGTAGAGGTCTTCGCGAAATCGTCCGTTGTGCAGTGCTTCCAATAGGTTAACGTTGGTTGCGGCAATGACCCGAACGTTGGTTTTTCTCGCCCTCGAAGAGCCGACCCTAAGAAACTCTCCCGACTCCAGCACGCGTAGGAGCCTTACCTGAGTAGCCAGAGGTAGTTCGGCCACCTCGTCGAGGAAAATGGTGCCACCGTTGGCCACTTCGAAGTAACCCTGACGGCTATCCATAGCCCCCGTAAACGATCCCTTCTCGTGTCCAAACAGCTCCGAATCGATGGTCCCTTCGGGAATGGCTCCGCAGTTTACGGCAATGTAAGCCCCATGCTTTCGTGCGCTGTGGAAATGGATAATCTTGGGAAAAACCTCTTTTCCTGTACCGCTCTCCCCGGTGATCAGCACCGAGAGATCGGTTGGAGCAACCTGCAAGCCGATATCAATGGCCCTGTTCAGCCCCGGGTAGTTCCCAATGATTTCGAACCGTTGCTTAATGCGTTGAATATCCATATTGAAACCTGTGAAAAGAATACTGACAAAATTACACTTTTTTATCCATTACGGCAAGGGCGAAAAATTTTTTAAGCCACCGAGCCCGACCTAACAACGATTTGAATACTGACAATATTTCTTTTTTCCCGCAATTGAAATGGTTTTGATAATTTGATAGCTACTTTTGTACTAACCATAACTGTTTTTGCAATGGAAGTAGTGGGCATCATACCCTCGCGGTATGCATCAACGCGGTTTCCGGGAAAACCGTTGGCGGAGATTGCAGGTAAACCTATGGTACAATGGGTTTACCAAAGGTCAAAAAGCGTTTACGAACACGTGTTTGTGGCCACCGATGACCATAGAATTGCCGAGGTGGTGAAGAGTTTTGGAGGGCAGGTACTGATGACCTCAACCCACCATACTAGCGGAACCGATCGCTGTGCCGAAGCATTGCAATTGGCTGAGCAAGAGGTAGGCAAGGCATTCGATGTGGTGGTCAATATTCAGGGCGACGAGCCCTTTATTGACCCCAACCAGCTAACTCTGATTCTTAAGCCATTCAGCGATAAGAGTGTTCAGATTGCAACGCTGGTTAAACCCTTTGGCAAGCACGATGATGTGTTCAATCCCAATACCCCAAAGGTGGTTATTGGCAACGGGAAGCAGGCACTCTACTTCAGCCGGTCGGCCATTCCCTTTATCAGGGGAACGGAAAAACAGGATTGGATCAATGCACATCCGTTTTTTAAGCATATCGGGCTATATGCATACCGCAGCGATGTGCTAAGGGCGATAACACAGCTGGAACAGTCGCCGTTGGAGCTGGCCGAATCGCTGGAACAGCTGCGATGGTTGGAGAATGGCTACAGCATCAGGGTGGAGATTACCCACCACGAGGGGATGGCCATTGATACCCCCGAAGATCTTGTTAGGGCAAATGGCATGGCCGCTAAATACTTATAAATAGGATTATTTCAGGATAGGCAAAGTATTAAGGTAATGCTACCCTTTTGCCATTCCGGCTATTCCTTTTCCTTTATAAGTAGTATAAGGGTTGGAAAATGGTCGGAATAGCCGCCAAGGTACTGATTACCCGCATGCGTACGAAACGGATAACCTTTGAATCGACCGGAAGATTGCTGCAAAAACTTCTTGTTGAAAACGTGTGCCTTGTAAAAACGGTATGAAGTGTAGTCTGTTTCCGTAAGGGGTTTGCTGATGAGAATCTGGTCGAAAAGGCTCCATGTGTCGCGCCAGGCAAGAGATCCGTACCCCTTTTGGTAAAAGCTGTAAAAGGGGTTGAACAACTCATTCGCTGCTATTTTAGCCACTTCCGGTGACGATTTTAGGTGTTTCACAATGCTGATGTCGTCGGGGTTATCGTTGAGGTCGCCCATGAAAATAATTTTAGCTTTGGGATTGGCTTGCTGTAAGGAGTCGATGATGTGCCTGCCAAGGTCGGCAGCAGCAATCCTTAAGGGTCTGCTCCGGCTTTCACCCCCAGACCTCGACGGCCAGTGGGTTACAATTATATGGATGGTATCGCCATCCATTACTCCCGATACTAGGAGCTGATCGCGGGTAAAAAAATCATCCCGCCCGGGGACAATCAACCTGTAGCTTTTGCTATTGGTAACAGTAAAGTAGCGTGGTTGGTAAAGCAATGCCACGTCCACGCCACGCTTGTCGGGCCCATCGTAATGGACAATCTCATAATTGCGTGAAGCAATAGGCCCTTGCGCTGCCAGATCCACAAGAACATCCCTGTTCTCAACCTCCGAAACGCCGATGATCACAGCCCCAAGGGGAGTAAACTCGGTGCCAATTTCGGCAATGGCTTTCGACAGATTATCCAATTTTTCCAAATACTTTTTGGTATTCCACTGCTTGGGGCCTGCAGGGGTGTATTCATAGTCGTTCACGTCGGGAGTATCCAGCGTATCGAACAGGTTTTCGAGGTTGTAGAATGCTATGCATGCCACTTTGTAATCCTTTTTTTCCTGACTTAAAGCCAAATAGGGTAGCTGCAACAAAAAGGCAATACCAATAATCTTCAGATAGAGAAATTTCATAGTCATATCAGCAGTTTTGCTATTTCCATTAGGCAAAGAGCCTTTGCCTTTGAAAAATGATGCTTGTTGTTAGAAAGATTTAATGTGATAAAGGTAAATATTTTTAGTTTTAGCACCAGCCTTTTGTTAATATTATCTATTTTTGAAAGCACCATCAATAAGGGATTGAGAATAATAAATCATTATTTATTAGCATACTATGGGTTATAAAAAAAAAATTGTCTTGCCAATAATTGCTGTGTTTTTTTCTTCCATTTGCGCTTTTGGGCAGGTAGATACCACGGTAGTTACAGTTGATGAGGATTTTATCCCTGTGATTTCCTTATCGGCATCCGATTTTGAATCGGATGATGAGGCATTCGATATTTCAGGATTACTTCAGGGATCCAATGATGTGTTTACCTCTACCGCAGGTTATACTTTTGGGGCATGCCGCTTCAGGATAAGGGGCTACGATGGGGAAAATACTACGATGATGATAAACGGGACTCCCGTGAACGATCCCGAAACAGGGAAGGTTATTTACTCTACCTGGGGAGGATTGAACGATGCCATGCGTAATACGGTCAATACCATTGGGCTTGCTGCAACCGAAAACACATTTGGAACCTTGGGCGGAACCAGCAGTATTATTACGAGGGCATCACAGTTTAGCCCCGGTACACGCATTACCTACTCTGCTGCCAACCGCAACTATAGGCACAGGGCCATGTTTATCCATTCCACGGGTTTGAAGGATGATGCTTGGGCACTTACCATTTCCGGATCCAGACGATGGGCTCAGGAGGGTTATGTAGAGGGAACTTTTTACGAAGCATACGCCTACTTCATTTCGTTGGAACGGAAGTTTAGCAATAATCATAGCTTCGGATTCACTGTTTTTGGCTCACCCATGCGCAGCGGCCGGTCGGGCGTTGCTGTTCAGGAGGCCTATGATTTGACCGGAGATCCATACTATAACCCCAACTGGGGTTACCAGAATGGCAAGATTCGCAATTCAAGGGTTAACAATTACCACAAACCCATGATGCAGCTTAGCCATTACGGAACGTTTGGTAAAACTGATATTACAACATCGGTGGTGTACTCGTTTGGCCGTGGCGGTAATACTGCCTTAAACTGGTACGATGCCCCCGATCCAAGACCCGATTACTACCGTTACCTACCCAGCTACTGGGAGAACGACGATGAGTACTGGTATCAATACTACACCGATCAATGGAAAAACAACAAGCAGTTCAGGCAGCTCGATTGGGATCACTTTTACTTTGCCAATACCAAAAATATTTTCTCCCAGCGCGTTGGAGAAGAGACGATCACCGGGAATCGTTCGAAGTACATTGTGGAGGAGCGCAGGAATGACCATAACCAGTGGATTTTTAATTCCACCGCACGGCATCGGGTGGATGACAGGATTATGTTAACCGGCGGGGTAAATCTTTCGCATTTTAAGGGATTCCAGTTTAAGGAGATGGTTGACCTGTTGGGTGGCGACTGGTGGGTGGATGTGGACCAGTTTGCCGAACGCGATTTCAGCGATGAGAACCTGTATCAGAACGATTTGAAAAATCCGAACCGCCTTATCCAGGAGGGCGATAGGTTTGGGTACGATTTTACCGCAAACATTAATCATTACGAGGGATTTGCACAATCGGAGTTCTCTCTGCAAAAAGTTGATTTTTTCATTGCC
Organism: Bacteroidota bacterium; assembly: GCA_029558675.1. GTDB lineage: Bacteria > Bacteroidota > Bacteroidia > Bacteroidales > Tenuifilaceae > MWFE01. The sequence goes on from JAKQEF010000077.1 coordinate 5,544, forward strand.
GCCAACCTGTCGTACACTTCGTTCTGGCGGACAGGGCATATGCAGAATGGACGATTCCCTAATAATTCATATGGCGATTCGGAGAAGCATAATTTTCTGAACTATGGCATTAAGGGAGGAGCTACCTATAAAATATCGGGTCGTCAGTACATTGATTTGAATGCAGGCTATATCACCCGGGCACCGTATTTCCGCAATGCATACATCTCAGCAAGGGTTAGGGACGATGTTATCAAAGGCCTTTCCAGCGAGAATATTTTTGCAGGAGATGTGAGCTATATAGTGAGGTCACCTAAAGTTAAATCAAGGCTTACCTTCTACTACAGCGAATTTATCAATCAAACATGGAATCGAAGTTTTTACCACGAGAGCTATCGAACCTTCATAAACTACATTATGACCGGGGTTAATACCCGTAACCTGGGAGTTGAGTTCGGTGCCGAGGCTAACATTACCCCCGACTTATCGGTTAATGCCGTTGGGGCCTGGGGGCATTACACCTATAATTCACGTCCCAGTGTAACCTTATCGCGTGACAATAGCGCCGAAATGTTGGCCGAAAACCAAACGGTATATTTTAAGAACTACCTTATCGGTGGATTCCCTCAGGCAGCAGCCTCTATTGGCTTTCGCTACAATGCCCCAAAATACTGGTTTGTGGGAGCAAACGCCAACTACTTCGGGAAAATCAGTATTGACATAAATCCAGACAGGCGCACCGAGACTGCAGTGGGTGGTATGGTTACCACTGATGAACAGCTACCCCTATTGTTAGGTCAGCAAAAACTTCCCGATGGATACACGGTGGATGTGTTTGGCGGTAAATCGTGGAGAGTTGGCTCTAATCAGTACATCAGGTTAAACCTTAGCATTAGCAACCTGCTGAACAATAAAAATTTGACTGTGATAGCTTTTGAACAGTTGAGGTATCAATCCAACGATATCGACAGATTCCCGCCCAAGTACGCATACATGTACGGGACCAACTTTTTCCTCAACCTCAACTTTAGCTTTTAACCCATTAATGATACTACGTGATGAATAGCGTAAAAAAAATCGCCGGATGGTTCTTCCCGTTACTTCTTTCAGCAACTTTTACAGGTTGCAACGATGAGCTCGATTCGCCACCTGTACCGGTGCTGGATGAGCAATCCATTGTAACCATTGCCAATCTTCGTGCGCAATTCCCGCCTTCGGTAAGCCACACATTTGTGGGCGACAGCTCATTGTTTGCCGTGGTAACAATGGATGAAAGTACTGGCAATATTTACAAGAACCTGTATGTTCAGGATAATACGGGAGGGGTATTGCTCCGTTTGAAAGCAACCAGCAGGCTGCGCGAGGGCGATTTGTTACGGATAAGCCTTAAGGGTTCCACTTTGCAGTACTTCGAAAAGCTTCTGCAGATTGACGGGGTGGATGCTGTTACCAGTCTGTTTACCCAGGCTCGGGGCATAAAGATTGACCCGCAGACGGTTACTATACCCGACCTGTATGCTGCCGATTTCCCCACGCGGTTGCAATCGGTTCTGATAAAGTTGGAAAATGTTCAGTTCATTGCCACCGACACGGCCAAAACGTATGCAGACCCTGTTAACCAAATATCGGAGAACAGAACTCTGGAAGATGAACATGGTAATACAGTGCTGGTGCGTACCAATGGCTTTGCCAATTTTGCGGGGGAGAAAGTGCCCAACGGCAATGGTTCAATAATTGCCATTGCAAGTCAGTATGGCAACGATCGCCAGTTGATTATAAGGCATTTATACGAAGTTAAGTTGAATGGTACTCGGTTTTAACGAAATGATAAAATGATTTAGACATGAAGATAAGAAGATTACAATCGCTATTGTTGGGATTGCCGCTGGCCATTGTTTTAGCTGGTTGCATTGATGATCAGTTTGGTCCACCGTCGCCCAGGGAAACCCCCATAGGAACACCGTTGACCATATTTCAGCTGAGGCAGCTGTGCCCTCCGGGAAACGTACATACCTTCAAAGGCGATACCTCTGTATTTGCGGTGGTTACCATGGACGACAAGTCGGGGAACATATACAAGGAGGCCTACATTGGCGATGCAACGGGAGGAGTAGTGGTTAGGCTTAAATCGCCGGGTGGGCTTTATCAGGGCGATTCAATGTATATCAACCTGAATGGAATCAGCATTAAATACTACCGTAAGCTTTTTCAAATCGACTCGGTGGATGTGGATAGGAATATTAAGAAGATTTCTACCCTGAAGCCGACAACTCCTAAGACGGTTACCATACCCGAACTGAACACTTTTAACTACGAGTCGCAGCTTATCAGGCTGGAAAATGTGCAGTTTGTCAAATCCGATACCTCAAAGACATGGGCCGATGCCGAGCATCAGGAGTATGGCGAACTTACCTTGATGGACAATATGGGGAACGCCGTGATGGTACGTACCAGTGGCTACGCCAAGTTTGCCAGTGAAAAGGTGCCCCGCGGGCAGGGATCGTTAATTGCCATTGCGGGCAGATACGACGATAAGGTGCAGCTGATAATCCGCCGAACCAGCGAGGTAAATTTCGACAATCCCTGGTGGGATCCCTTTGATGGGCTAACCAAGATAACCATTGCGCAGCTTAAGCAGAAATACACGGGTGGCTTTCCTACCATTCACGACCCCCATTACATTGAGGCGGTGGTTGTGGCCGATGACGAATCAGGGAACTATTACAAAAACTTGGTTATACAGGACGAAACCACGGGTATTGATCTGAAAATTGATGCAAAAGACCTTTACAAACAATTCCCTGTTGGAGCTCGGATTAAGGTCAGGGTTAAAGACCTGATACTGGGCGCATACGGTGGATTGGTTCAGCTTGGCGGGTCGGTGTACCAAAGCGGTGGTTTCGACAGGCTTGGCGGCATTGAAGAGGGTGCCATCCCTGCTTATATCCAGCTTGTTTCCCTTGGAAATGAAATTGAACCCACCCCCATAGGCCTTGTGGGGATTAACGATCAAAACCTGGGTAAGCTCATTGTGCTCAATGGAGTACAGTTTGATAATTCGGAGTTGGGTAAGCCTTGGGCAGATAATAGCGCAACCACAAACCGGACATTAACCGATTGCGATGGCCACCAGATTGTGGTTCGTACCAGCAACTTTGCCGATTTCCATGAAGAGCTGCTACCCGAAGGCAACGGGACTATGATAGCCATTCTTAGTAAGTACCTTTCTACATATCAACTCTACGTGCGCAATCTCGATGATGTGGATCTCACGGGCGAGCGGTGTACCCTGGTTGAGCCATTCTTTGTGGAGAATTTCACCTCCAATTTGGGTCAGTTTAAAACCTTCAGCATAACCGGTGCCCAAACATGGCAGTGGCAGTCATACGATTCGGGATGTGCTTATATCAGCGGATTCCAGGGAGGCAACAAGGAGAACGAAGATTGGCTGGTGTCGCCGGCCATCGCTCTGGAGGATAAGGTGGATGTTCGTATGAACATCAGGGAAGCTATCAACTTTATTACCAGCTACAGCGATTTGAAAGTCATGGTTTCCACCAATTACGATGGTGTTAGCCTACCCACCGAATCGGGGACTTGGGTGGAGTTGACAGGGTTTAACCGCCCACCCGGCAATGGCTGGACCTTTGTGGATAGCGGTAATATCGACCTGTCGCAGTACGATGGGCAGAATATTTACGTGGCCTTTAAGTACACCAGTTCAACCAGTGGCGCTGCCACATGGGAGGTTGGCAAAGTAGTGCTCAGTGGGCTATCGTTGAAATAGCGAGAGAAGGAATAAGATAAAAGCGGCCTGGATATATCCCAAGCCGCTTTTTTTAGGAGTTTCCCGAAAAGCTGAACTTGTTCAACCTACCCCGTTGATCGAAGTAAAAGTTAAACTTCCTGTCTTTGCGCGGGTGGACAATTTCAATGGTATCGCCCTTAGCCAATTCCTGATCGATGAATGCCTCATAAAACTTATCCTTGGTCATACCCTGGCGGATGCCATTGATCATCTCAATTTCAGGGTTGTAAATTACACCTCCTAGGAGGTACTCCTGGTTAAACTTCGTTTTGTAAATGACAACCTTCGATTTTTTGAATTTAAAATTGTAAATGGTATCGGGGCTTTGGTTCCTGCTCACGCTTTGGCGAAGCAGCTTCTGAACCTTTGTCCCCTGGGGCAACGATTTTTGAAACGCCTTTATGCTCTCGTCGTGACCGAATGGATTATCCAAAAAATCGGACACGGGCATAGGCTTTAGGTTGACAACTGTGGGCTTTTGCAGTATTGCACAGGAGGTTAAGGCGAGTAGTGCGACAATTACAACGGTTCTCTTCATAATTTCAACTTATTGGTAGTTGGTATAAATTTACAAAAAGCATTCCAAGCATAAATTCATAATCATCGGGATAATTTTTTTGAAATCAAAAACATTCTGACCGATATTTGGTGTATAAAAAAATGGTAAAAGGTGATAAATCAGTGACGAACGCTTGTTTTGCGTTGACGAAAATAAGTAAGTTTGCAAAAATTTACATTCGGTGAGCCGTTTTAAACAGTTTATACTACCATTCGTTGCGTTAATTGCCCTAACCATAGGATTTACGGGTTTCTCGCCCAACCTTGGCAAGAGCGATATCAATGAGCCGGTTGGCGTTACCTGGAAGGATATCCTTGTGGACTCGGTGGGAATTCCCGAGCCTGCCATTCGGATGGCATTCACAGGTTATCAGACCATGAGGCAGCAGCAACGCCTGAACAACGATTCGCTCATCGCCATAATCGATTTCAGCAGGCCTTCGGTAGAGAAACGTTTCTTTCTAATCGATATTCGTAATCACAGGGTAGTAAAAAGAACGCTTGTTGCCCACGGTAAGAATTCCGGGTTGCTCAGTGCCGAATCATTCTCCAACGCTGTTCATTCCAATCAGAGCAGTTTGGGACTATACGTTACGGAGAGCACATACGAAGGGAAGCATGGGTATTCGCTCAGAATACAGGGAATGAGCAAGGGGATGAATGACAATGCGTTGCAAAGGGCTGTGGTTATCCATGGCGCCGACTACGTGAGCGAGAGATTCATTGAGAGAAACGGGCGTTTGGGGCGAAGCTTTGGATGCCCTGCCTTGCCCGTTGACGAGTCACGCGAGGTTATCGATTTGATTAAGAATGGCACATGCCTTTTTATTTACCACTCCTCTCTTCTGTCTAAATCTCCGGCTGATTTGGGAATACTGTAGCCATCTCATCCCTGTCCAGGTTGTAAATATCTTTGTAGAACTCCATCCCGTAACCATCATTACCGGAGCAGGTAATGTACTGTATATGAACCCCGAGTTTTTGATTCAGATTGATGGTTTTACTCTCCTTGCTTGAGATAAGCTTTTTAATATTCAAACTTTCATCATCAATATACCTGTCGGTAAGGTATTGTGCCAGTTTGTCGGGGTTTTCCAAACGTATGCAGCCGTGGGAGTAGGTACGGGTAGTATTTCGGAAAAGCCCCCTCGACGGGGTATCGTGGATGTAAACATTATGCTCGTTCGGGAAAATAAATTTGACCAACCCCAGCGCATTGCTTGAACTATTCATTTGGCGAAGGAAGTACCTCGGTCCCAGCGGGTCACTCAGGCTCCAGTCGATACTCGACATATCCACCACCTGCTCCCTGCCATCAATCACCACGTAGCCGTTTTTTTGCAGGTATGCGGAATCCCTGCGGATTTTTGGGAGCATTTCGTTCACTATGCTTTTGGGAACCGTCCAGTGCGGGTTGGTGATTACCGTTTCCAGGTTGCTGGAAAATATGGGGGTTGGAGTTTCGGTTTTGCCAACAATCACGTTGAAAACCTCCTTTTCCTGTTTCGACTCAATAACATGCAGCTTATACTCGGGGATATTCACAAACAGAAAGTTCTCGTCGTTATTGTCGAGGTTTCTCAGGCGGTTGAGGTTAAGGCAAGCCTGATAGTAGCGATACTGGAGCAGCGAAACCAGGATTTGATGGGTAGGTTTATTCAATACCGAATCTATGGGCAGATTATACATGCGTTGTAGTTTGGCAATTGCCGGAGCATTGGTTTCGTTGCTGTCAATTTCGGCAGTATTGGTTATCCCTGCGTAGTATAAACCGCGGGCCAGCATGCGGTCGTCAATGAATTTCGGGGTGGTGAACTGAATGGACAAATGGAGGTCGATGAAGTGAGGGAGCGAGTTGACAATGCGGTTGAACTGTACCATGTCGGGTTGAAGCCCCAGCATAGTTCCCCGAATATCATCTTGCGAAATGGCATTATCCAGTAGTGTGGGCAGCGTTGCCATGAAATCGACCTGCCTGGGTGTGAGAGATACGCCCCAAATCCCCGATTTAAGGAAAGCCATCAGCTTAAAAGCTGAGTAGGTTGCAGCCAACTCAAGGTTTACTCTGGATTCCAATGATTTGGATTCTGTGAACGTATTGCAGATACTCTTTATGGATTTGGCATCGAAATAGTCCAGGGGAAATCCCAGGTACTTAGCACTGTCAATTAGGCTCATCAAGCCTTTGAACTGCTTATTGGTATCGTAAATGGTGGTCCACACCGGTACGAAATCCCTATGCTCGAAGAATAGTTTCACCAAATTGTTGATAGTGCTTTCAGGGTCGTCGCAAGTGCCCAAATGCTCGTCCCAGGCCATGGAGTATAACCGGCTCTGCAGATCGCACTGGAAATCGATGGGACTATAGGTTATCTGAAAACTTACGATGTCTTCGTCGGGCTTTTGGTAGCTGGAGAAGAGGATAATAAACAGCAGGGGGATGAACAGCACGAGCATGGTTGACCAAACCCGCTTTTTGCTTCGCTTCGGCCCGAAGTCAACTTCTAATATGGTGTCGTTGGCAATCATAACTTTTGGGTGTTGGTTTCTTTACTTTCCTTTACGTTATTCCTCAGGAAAAGAAATATTTATTACACGAACGTAGGCCAATACTTGACGAATGGAATAGTATTATCAATCGACGAAAGCAATGTTCTAACGTGCTCTGTGTCAATTATTAGCAAAATGATTTGGATCATCTAAACCCATCTTGACAAACCACGCGGGTTAATTGCTGTAGTTGTGTATGTTTGAAAGCAATCCGTGGCAGAGATTTTTTTGAGCATGGCGAAAAGACCCCATCAATCAGGTTAAACCCTCAGCAGCCGCTGTTAAGTGTAGAAAGCAGATTATTAAGCAATAATGCAATTAAAATTTTTGCAAGGGCTCCATGTATAAGCTGACATTCATAAAGCCATAGGCGGTAAACCTAACTCTTGGTAGGTGCTATAGGTTGTACTACTGCTGATTTTTGGTTAATCAATAAAAATTTATTTGGCTTGGGAATCTATTGATGCTGAGCATTCTCAATATACGCTACTATAGCGTGTATTTTATGTTTCGATTTAACTAATTCTAAAAGATTTTTTGAATTGCTCAAATACTGCTTTAGGTTCAGTATTGCCCAACCCCATTTCTTTAAAAATGGCTTTGTCAGGCAAATCATTGGCTATGATATCAGCAAACTGATAAATGTGTGCTTGAATGGTGTGGGGCAAATCAAATACCGCATCGGGTGTGAGCATCACTGTTAAGCGGAATACATCTGTTTTGTGCTTTCTGAGTTGTTTTTTATCCTCATGGCTTCCACTTTCAATCCTTCCCATGATTTCCAAAAATGCTTTAGCTTTCAGGCATATCAATGCATCAATACTGGCATGTTTTAAGCCATCTTTTTCAACACTGTGCTCAATCACATAGTTGTAATAATCGTCATTCAAAAGAATGGCCGATAAGCTGGAAAGATCATCGTCAACAGGAATGGGGGTAAGGTGTACCTTCCTGTCCATAGCAATTACGTCGGGTATTCTCGAAAACAGTTCAATTTGATAGGGAAAGTCAGTGTTTTTTGGTTTTCTAAAACGGTAGTATTGCCTTTTGCCTATGCTCTGTTCCCGGTCGCCGTACTCACCAGTCTTAATAAATTTCCAAAACTGTTCCACAAATTCCGAGCTAAGTGCTTCCACCACCAGAATAATGTCTATATCCTTAGTAGTTCTTGGAGTAAAACCCGCTTCAACAATAATGATATCGCAGGCCGTACCACCAATAATTACGTAGTTGTGAGAGTATTGCCGGAAGTATTCTTTAAATATGTTTAGTCCTCTTACCATATAATTTTTTCCATCATTTCATCCAATGCCATTTCAATCCGCTCATCTTTTCTGTCTTTCATACTCAGATAAAGAGAGAGGGGGTCAACAGCGTTGCTGATAGTGGGCAGATCGTCCACCAATATCAACGGATTGTATTTCCATAGTTCTAACGCAATTTCTCCTTCGTATTCATTTAGATTTTTCAAGGCAATTCCCTTTCGCAAGCCATAGAAAATCGTTTTGTCAATGGCATAATACTTCTGAATGCCCGGGCTCAGGCTACTATACTCCGACAGGGCAGACGTATTGCTTTGCAATAGGTAAATGCCTTTGGGCTGTTGGTCAACAAACACTGTTTTGATAACAGGATTCACCAACAGGTCCTGTTCAAAGGCTACTTTCCACAGTTCGTGTCGGCTGTATAGGAAGCGGATATATTTTTCCTTTACACCCTTCACTTCAGCCAAACCGTGAAATTTCAGGTTATTAATAGCGTTGGTGATTGCCATGGGCGTATATGCCAATTTTCGGGCTATTTCTTTAAAGGGTTGCTCCTCTAACTTCCAATCTTGGTTTGGGTGAATGATATGGTAAATCAGCAGTAGCTGAGCCGATGGCAGTAGTTCCCTATCTCTTAGTTTCGATTTTGGATGTGTGTATATTTCTCTTAAGTCTATCAGCAATTCAGGCAAATAGAGCTGTTTACCTGGTACAATAAAGTTCACGCCCTTTTCAATCAGGCGTTTGCGGTTGTAAGCTTGGACATTCTCCAGCACCACTGCCACTTTTTGGTTGAGCCGATTTCTAATCTGTAGTACCTGCTTCTCGGTTTGATGAATGCTAAGCTTGTCCTCGTTTTTGAGTTCGACAAGTATTATTTCAGAGTTGAAAAGCACCGTTTTGTATAGCCTATACGTTTCGTGAATATATATTGGCAGTACGTCCAAAGAGTTTTTGGCCACAGGGGTTACCAGTGGTTGTACTCCCAAAGTTTCGCCTATGTACCCAATGGCTTTTTCTATTTTATCGGTCATGGTAAACCTAATTGTGCTCGATAAAGTGATAGGATATATTGTGCAAATATAACTTTATTATTTTGAATATCACATTTCAAACATTTTATTGTTTTCAAATAGTTGGTGTTCGTTTTGCTGTACGTATCCCAGCTGATTTGTGATAAGTTTAGTTTTCCCAATGGTAAATTGGGGGATATTGCAATGATGATGTCCGTACACCCAATAATCAATGTTAGAAGATTCAATCAGGCCATACAGTTCCACGGCAAAGGCTTCGTTCAGCACATCACCCTTGTATTGTTCCGGATAGTTAAAAAATGAGGGGCAGTGGTGTGTGAAAAGTGCCACCTTTCCAGTCTGAACGTTCTTTAACTCATTTTGAATGGAGGCCAGGCAATCCACATGTTGCTCATTGTAACACTGGACCGAAAACCGAAAACCTTTGTACTTGATAAGATAAAAATCGTTCAACCCCCTCTCTATCTGCCATTGATTCCCGGGGCTAATTCTGCTCCAGAGTGTGGAAAAAATCAGGTGTACGTTTCCGTGCAAAACGGATATGTTGTTTACCAAGAACACATTGCTATGAATGGGCTCGTTTAGCACCCCATTTTTCTCGGCCATATCGTAGTGATAATACTCATGGTTGCCGGGTAGCCAGTAGGTAGTTGCAAAGTGTTCGCTCACGTACTTAAAAAAATCGGTATGCTTGTGCATAACCGCAAAAGGCACAATATCGCCTGCCAATACCAATACATCGCCCACAGGCTGCAATGGCTGTTGTTTTAAATATTCCTTGTTGGCGGGGAATTCTAAATGTAGGTCGGATGCGTATTGTATTCTCAGTTTCATTCCTAAATGTTTTTTTTTCGGCGGACAGGTGTCGTTTCTTTAGCTGTTTGGGAATAGTTTACTCTTTATTGTTAGTTGTCTCTAACATGTACGTTGCGATAAACATACTCTTTATCATGTCTTGGCCTGTGCTTTGATTAATGAAAACTTAGATTGTGTGTTTGAGCATTTGCACAATATCTATACAGGTTGGTTTTCAAATGTCTCTTCATAATCTTTTCTACTCAAAACTGTATCAAACAATCCTACTTGCTCGCCTTCGTGTTTATTGATACCAGTGTACTCCAAACTTGAATCTTCGTACCTCTTGAACTTAAAAACAGCATCATTCATCAATGCTGAGTTGAAAACGCCAAGACTGACTAATAATTCAAAGTCTTTTAAAGAAAGCCCTGTTACCTTTTTGAAAAGACCAGGTTCCAATTGCACAATTACATCTTTCAAACTTCTTTCCCTGTAGTCGGTCAAATACATAAAAATCGGAATACGGGTAGCAAACTTGATGAGTTTTTCCTGAATTTGTTTCCTTAAACTCTTGTATTCCTTTTCCTCGTCAGAAAGTTCTTTTTTCTCTTTTTTAGTCAGTTCACGGTCGTTGGCTTCTTTTTTTGCTTTCTTTACGCTCTCGGATTTATTGATAATGGTTTCAATGTCTTGATTCAAGTTTCTAAAACCCTCTATACTCATTAAAGCTTTCATTGCCTCTTCATTAGCCATAAGGCGGGCAAGGGTGTTGTTGTCCACATTTACAAGCAATGCGCTTTCCCAACGTCTTGCCAAAAGGGTGGCGGTAGTGCCGCTCATGGCAATATCCAAAATTCCAGCAGCATCTATCTGTTTCATCGAACTACCGTCATACGCCAATACGGGCAGGAAGTTGATAAATTCTTCCACGTTCTTTTCAGGATTTGGTTGATCTACATTCAAACGGCAAGCGTAATCTGCTATCTGTCTGAGTGCCCGGTTGGGTGCAAAATCAAACACATAGCACTCTTTTTTCAAAACGTCTTCTTTATTAGGCGATTTACTGTCAGGGTTCCTGATAACCCAAGGCGTTTGTACCCTGAAAGCGGCCTGAAAATAGGTTTCTGGACTGGAAGAATTTCGCAGCATAAAAATTCCTGTCCAGGGTTTTACTGAAACGCCTGTGGTCAATTTGCCACAAGAAAGGGTAATGGTTTTTGATTCTAACGGATTGTCGGTCATTGCATCAAGAACAGGAGGTAAGGCTTGTACGCCGATACCCGCTTGTGTTCCTGCGGCAACTACTACGGTATAATCGTGATAAAATTTGTTCTGTCTTTGCCTTAATAAATTTGCCATAGCATGGCAAGCAGCAACTGAGGGTAAAAACCAAAAAGTATGGTTCAAAACGTTAAGCAAAGGTGCATGAGAGAATGGCAATGGTGGTTTTTTTGCCCCCATTTTCAGGTTATCAACAGTGGTTTCGCTAAACGATCCGCGAATCAAATCCAACCATTTCTGTACTTCATCTTCGTATTTAAACCTTGCTCTTGAACCTTCACCTTCTGCAGCAAAAAACACATTCAAATCAAAACCGTCAAACTCGCCCAGGTCAGCTATTTTGCTAATGGAATCGGGCAACTGATAGGTCATCATTACCATTCTTGGCAGTGAAGCGTAGGGGTTTTCTCCATTACTTTCATCCCAATCTTCTTTTGCTTTTTGCTCGTCAGAATAGGTCCAGTTAAAAATCTGTTCTTCAATAAATTCTCCCGAGGCAATAGCACGGAAAGGTGTACCCGATAAATACAAATAGTGATTGGTAGTAATAGGTATTTCATCCACATCAAAATAGTCCATCCCTTCTCCTTCGGCAAAAGCAATTTCTTTTTTATCTTCTGCTTCAAAAAGTTCTTTGGCATTTTCCCGCCAGGCACCATAATGATATTCATCAAAAATCACACAATCCCAATGGGTGGCGTGCACCCATTCGTTTTTGGTTTTGATACCGCCTGTGTTTGTGTTTTTGCCCAGATAATCCTGAAATGAACCAAAACAAACAAAGGGTTTTTGGTGGTCAGCATCCTCATAGTTCAACCCATTGCGAGAGATAAACTGCCACCCATCAAAATCAACGTGTGTGAGCAAATCCTCTTCCCAAGCACTTTGCACGGTAGGTTTGAATGTAAGTACCAAAACCTTTTTCCAACCCATTTTTTTTGCCAACTGATAGCTGGCAAAAGTTTTTCCGAAACGCATCTTGGCATTCCAAAGAAAATGAGGTGTTTTATCAGGGTTTTCTTTTTTAAAACTCTTGAAATAAGAAATGGTCTTATTGATGGCTTTTTTTTGCTCGGGGCGCATATCAAACGAATAAGTTCGGTTGACTTCTGTGCGTTCGCCCATTTTGATTTCCCAAATGGCTCTGCATAAATCATTCAGGCTGCATACAAACCATTCGCCTTCGGGATTTCTAAAACCTTGCTTAAGTAAATGGCGATGAATATCGTGATCGCTAAAGCTGCTGCCATCCCGTTTCATTGCAGATTCCTCAAACACAATTTTGTAGGGTATGGCTGCTGTACCCAATTGCTCCTTAATACGTGTTCGTGCATCGCGGTCGGTATAGCCAATTTTTAGCCAGCCCTTATGAGTGGCTACGCCTTCCAGCTCATAAGCATAAATGGTAGGATTGGTAGTAGGGCGGGGTGGAAAGAACTCTTTTTTACTCATCTTCTTTCTGTTTTGGCTTGTTTGCACCCAACACCTTTTTTACGTTAAGCGGGCTTACCACTTTCTTTCCCGTTTTGGATTCCAATTCTTTCAGAGCTACCCTGGCCACATTGCCACCCTGCCGGGCTACTTTTTTACTTTCATCAAAGTCTTTTGGGTTGGTGGCTTGTGAAATATCCTTGGTAGATGCTTCGGCAAGCATATTTAAAATCAACTCCGTATTGGTCATATTATCCCTTAGACTCTCTTTTTTAAGCCCCTTAAATACTTTGTATTCTCTGGTAGTTTTACCCGACCAGGCCTTGGTAATAATATCGGTAAGGGTTGCAAATTGCTGCCCCTCTTTTAAGCCCTTTGCTTTCCATTCATCCGTTAGCTCTTTGCGGATTTCTATGCTTTTAAGCCGTTGATTTATCCAATTTTCAGAATAGCCCAACTTTATATACTGTTCCAATGCCCTGTCAATGCTTAATTCAGGGTCTTGCATTTCGTCTAATCGTTCGCTGCCCACCTGTGCCAGCCATAACTTAAAGGGTTCGGCCTTGGGTGAGGGTATGGATTGGATAAGACGGAATAGCTGCTCGGTATCGGCTACATCTGTTTTATAGTATTTGCCATCGGCAGATTGCATTTTCAGTTGTCCGATTTTTTCGGACAACTCACTACCCTCCTTTTTGAGTTTAGATTTCAGGTCGCTCCAATATTTTCTAGGCCTATCAGAGCCTGTTAATATTGCTATAACATCAATAATGGAAAAATACCATTTTCCCTGTTCATCACTCCAAAGGGCACGCACTTGCTTATCTTCAAAAACTTGTATGGATTCATTTTTACTCATTTTATTCCATTTGTCTAATTAAGGTATCTATAAATTCAATTTCACTCACGGTAATACCATACTTTGAAAATAACTTTTCATCAGTCCATTCTTCATTGAAATCTTGAATTGGAACAAATGAAAATACTCCTCTTGAGATATTTTGTGTGTTTTTTATTAATGACATCATAAATCGAAAAAATCTTGTTTGCATATATTTTGCTACATTATCGGCAATTTTTTTACTGTTATAAATTCCTACAACTAAGTATGTTTCAGTACTGCACGTCATTTTATCAGCAACAATAGGTTTGCTAATTATTTGGTGAGGATACGAATCGCCACCAGGACTGGCTTTTGAGACTAAAACTTTAATTTCTTTAATCCAATGCTTGTTTTTCAAAACTTGATCTTCTCTAACAAAGCCATTTTCACCAAATCGATAGAGTAAAATATTGTGACTATCTGTTTTACTCTTATTGAAATCAGAAAAATTAGAATCTAGGCCGAAAGGCTTCCTTGTACTAACAGTTTCATCAAAAGTCTTTTCATTAAATTTCTTAACTTTCCTTAATATATTAATGGCTTCATTGTATCTTACAAAAACATTGGATTTCGGTTCAAGCAAAGGTCTCTGAGATGTACTTAAAACTGTTCCGTTCTTATAATTTGTTATTTTACAATCACCCTTATGTTCTCTATCCCATAAAAAATAGCAAACACCGCCACGAATATTTAATCCAGGAAAGCAGTCTGAAGTTTCAGGAAAATCGTGTATTTGAGCCAATCGTTTATCATTAAGCATTTCATCTCTAAATTCATCCAATCCTTTTCCTCCTGAATACCATCTTGCTGGTATAATCATAGAGAGATATCTTGGATTTAATTTTTTGGCTTGTTCTATAAATTTATGATAAAGCGAAATTGCACCTGAATCACGTCCACCACCATCACTCATTTGATACGGCGGGTTTCCAATAATTACATCGAACTTCATATTAAAAATTTCTTCAGGTTTATCTGTATGAATAAAATTGTAGGCATAGGTTTCTAAGCCCTTATCGCGGTCGTACACCTCTTGGCTGGCACCGCAATAGGTGCATTTACCGCCTTCCCATGTATGTTGCATTCGCCGGTAAAGAATATTGCCCTGCTCATCATCAAAAGTTTCACAAACAGAGTATTTGCCATTGGCTGTTTTGGAGCAATACACGCTTCGGCGAGAAAGTAATGCAGTGAGCTCCGTAATGGCTATGCCATAGAGCTGCTGACAAAAAATATGGTTTATGCGCTCCTGCTTGTTGGGTATTTGGTTTTCCAAACCCAGCATAAGCCGTTTGGCTATTTCCCGCAAACACACACCCGTTTTAGAAACGGGGTCGAGAAACCGAGCATTGGGGTCGCGCCAAAGCTTGGCAGGCAACAGGTCGAGCATATCGTTCACCAAATTGGGTGGGGTAAACACCTCGTCGTTGCTCAGGTTGGCCAGACAGGTTAGAACATCGGGGTTGTAATTTGTCTGAATCACGGATTTTGCAGATTTTTAGATTTCACGGATTGGTTGTGGTGGGTCAAAATCAGTCGCTTGAATTCCAAGCTTTTTGAACCAAAGTTTATAAGTAAGCCTATTTCAAGTTTGTATGCTTTTAAATAATTAAGGGTTTGTGCCAGATGAACATCTTCGAGTTTGGTCAAGGCTTTTAATTCCACCAATACTTTACCTTCAACTACAAAATCGGCCCTACGAGTACCTATTGGTTCAGGTAAGTCCTTATAGAAAATATCTTGCTCAATTTCCCGGGCAAACTCCAGTTCTGCCTGCTTCATCTCCCATGCCAATGCTCTTTGGTAAATCACTTCCTGAAATCCATTACCCAAGAACTTATGAACCTCAAAGGAAGCCCCAATGATTCTTTCTGTAATTTCTTTATATTTCAATTCTTCCATAATCAGCGAAATCGTTTAATCCGTCATATCTGTGATTCAGACAGTTTTAAGAAATGAATAAGCGGGTAATCTTTTACAGGCTCATCAATGGCTGCGGCATTGCCCTCATCGTTAAAGAGCGATAACTGGTGTGTTTTCTCCACCAAAAATTTAAACATATAGTCCCTTCGCTTCATCATGGTGCTGTTTACAGCACTCCACTCCGAGAAAACAATAGGCTCTTTGGTTTCGGGGTTGGTAAAGTCCAAGGCATCGCCCCATAATATATTCCTATTTAGCAAGAAGCGTATGCTTCGCCTGCATTCATCCTTGCAATGGGCATTGAAAAGAGCGGTGTATCGCTCATTAAAGATGCTGTAGAGTCGTTCTCGGCACTCCTGCGCATTGTCTTCCAAAATTTCAACGCCATAAATACTTGAAACGGCTATTACGGCATATCGCTCCCAATCAAATTGGCTTTTGCTGTACCGCTGTTCAACCACATTTAGCTTTCTGCGAAGCACTTCTGCCAAAAAGTTACCGTTACCACATGCAGGCTCCAAAAATCTGGACTCTATCCGCTCCGTTTCGTGTTTCACCAAATCCAACATAGCATTCACTTCCCGCTCGTTGGTAAACACTTCGCCGTGGTCGGCAACTCTTTTTTTGGATTTTACCTGGTTATAATTCTTTTTTTCTTTTGTCAACTCGTTCTCTTTATTTTTGAAATTCTCACTTTTAAAATTAGTTATAATGCTTTGTTTTCTGTTCGTACGTTCACAAAAAAAACTGTGCTTTTGTTTTTCTTTTGAATATTGGCATAGAAACTTTTCATGTACGTAAAAAAACATTTTCATTCAAAGTCTTTATTTAAATTGCTCTTCCGGCTTTCCTGTATCGGGCTTACTCCTTTTTGAAAACTTTACAACGCCAACAAGTTAAACTTGTACAGTTGAAGCTTTACCCAAATATTCCTTTGCAAGTTATTTATTCTTCAACAAAGAATCAAATGGTAATTGTATTTATTCCAAACTCTCGGTTAATACGTGGTAGTTGGTGTTTGTCTTTCCCATTTAGACTGCCACACTTAAGGTAATCTAAACTCCGCATCGATACCACTATGGACCAACGCATCAACCTATTACTGCTTTTTCAGCACCACGGTATCCTGAAAGTCGATACAGTTGTTCTTGTCCCTGCCCGGCCAGAAGCCGTAATATATCCTTTCCACAGCCAGCTTGTTCTTTTCAAACAGCTGCAACAAGTAGGGCTCTTTAAAGGCAACGTTTGCCTCCTTTACCCTTGGATCGAGCAGTAGGTAATGACCACAGTCGTGGTTAAATTGCAAGCCCTTATTGCCGGCCATGAGCCTTTGGCTCTCCTCATTGTGGATAAAAAAGGTAGCCAGACAGATGCCTCCCTTTTTCAGCACCCTCTCAATCTGGTTTAGATAGTTGTCAACATCTTCGGGAAGCATATGGGTGAAAACAGAGAATAGGAACACCAGGTCAAATTCGCCATCACTGTATGGGAATGCGAAATTTCGTGCTTCGGCCGTTGTACTCAGGTTGTAAAGGTCGTTTTTCAGGGCGATATGCCTGAATTGGAAATTGGGATGGAGAGGGGTTATCCTCCTTTGGCACCACTCAACGCCTGCCTTCACAATGTCGAAGCCCTCGTACGAGCCATTGGCATTTAAATACTTTGTGAGAGGGATGGCAACTCGTCCTATGCCGCTCCCTACATCCAGCACCCTGTGGCTTGGCATAAGGCCTCCATGCTGTGTGAGAATGTCCAAAAGCCTTTCGCCCTGCATCAGAAAATCGCCCGAGCCTATAAAAATCTTCCCCCTGGGCGGTGTTATGGCGTCGCGCTTCCCGGTAATCCCCTCAAAAATATCGATGGGAAGGTAGTATATCCGTCTCACAACCCGTCGAAGCGACGGGCTAAGCATGTAGTACAATTTCCTTTTATTCATGGTTCCCATTATCAGTTCACAAATATACCACAATGGATTTTGCCAAAGCCACCTTATCCCAAAAAACCATGCTGCGGCCAAAGTACTTCATCGATTGGCATCTCCAAATATGCTTCGTAATGGTTTGGGGAGAATATTTTTGGGCATTATCTTTTGGGGAGATTATTGCGATTTATATACTTTTACCAAAAAAACATGAGGTATCTGTTCAGGCACTTTCCTTTTATCCTTTTTCTCATTGTCACCACGCTGGTGTTTTCCATCATTATCCTGGTGCCCAATTATAAGCATTACCCCTTTGAGGGGATCAACGATTTGGTGCTTGTCATCGGGCATTGGAGTATTGCAGCCATGGGCATGCTGTGCCTGGTGCTTCTGCTCAGCCTGAACAGGTGCGTATTCATGGTTGCTTTCCCGCTGTTCGTGGCGGTTGCATCGGCAACGGCACTTTTCACATGGCAGTTCGATGTGAGCATTAACTCGGCGCTCATCGAGTCCATTTTCCTTACCAATGCTCAGGAGGCATCGGGCTTTTTCACCTTCCCCCTGCTAATTACCCTGCTTATTTCCCTTGGCCTCAGTGCCTTTGCAATAATCATCCGCTTTAGGATTAGGTGGACACGGAGGCAGACATACGTGGCCATACTGCTTTTTGTCGCTTGCTACTCTGCGTTTTGGTATGTGAATAGAAAGAGGTATAACACCATGCTTCAGCGCAACCCCTTTTCGTACTATTTGGCCACCAAGGAGTACCTAAAGGAGCGGCGGGAGCTGTCGAAAGACAGGCTGATGGTGGGTAAGGGCGCTTACACCGACGAGGATTCCCTGCTGGTGGTCTTTGTCATTGGCGAGGCATTGCGTGCCGACCATCTGCAGATGAACGGCTATCACAGGGTTACCATGCCCAACATGGAAAGGCGGGGAGTGGTGTCGCTGCCGCATCTGTTCTCGCCCTACACCCATACGGCACAGAGCCTACCCTACATCCTCACAAGGGCAAGGGCCGATTCCATCGATCCGGTGGCCACCGAAAGCTCATTCATCGATGCTTTTAAACAAAGCAACTTTTACACAGCCTGGCTGGGTAACCAGAATCCTACCAAAACCTATAGGTTTTTTGTTGGCGAGTGCGATACGGTATTTGTGAATAAGCCGCAACTGTCGGATTACAGCGTGTTGAAAAAGATGGACTCCGACCTGCTGGAGCCATTCTATGGGCTGATAGAACAAAAAAAGCCCAAGATGTTGGTTAATCTGCACTTCATTGGTAATCACTGGTGGTACAACAGCAACTATCCCGATACTTTTGCCATTTTCAAACCCATAATGCACTCCAAGGTTATTTCGGAGGAAAACCGCGAGATGATGATAAACTCCTATGACAATGCCACGCTTTTCTCCGATTACCTGCTCGATATAATCATTGGAAAGATAGAGAAGGAGAATTCCCTGCTCATCTTCCTTGCCGATCACGGACAGTCGTTTGGCGAGCAGGGCAAATGGCTTCACACCAACAACACCCCCACCGAGCAAAACCCTGCGGGTTTTATCTGGCTATCACAATCGTTCAGGGAAAAGTACCCCGAGAAGGTGGAGAGCCTGATGTCCAACCGAAGCAAGACCATCAACACCTCTTTTCTTTTTCATACCATCCTTCACGGAGTAGCCATTCATTCGCCCTATTTAGATGTCAGGCAGAGCCTCTTTTCACCCGATTACCAACCATAAACGGCAGGTAACGGTTGAGGAAAAGGATAACGGGTATTACCAGCAAAATCTGAACTAAGGCCAAAAGGAGGGATATCCATACGTTGAACTCAATTTCGATACCCAGCACAAAAAGGGCAAAGCCCTTAATAAAGGTCATGGCAAGGAGATGAAACCCCAGCAGGGGCAGCGTGTTGCGACCAACCCAGGCCATGGGCTTAATTAGAGGTATCAGTTTGAATAGGCAGAAAATCCAGATAAAACCTGCCAAACCGTTCAGGTACATCAGGTGGAAATGGTTGCCATAGTCGCTGTAGTAGTAAAGCACCCTGCCGTTGTAACCTGCCATGGATACATGGACAATAAAAAACAGCAGCGATATTGCCATAAGCATTACGGCATTATTCATTTTATCGATCAGGTTAAACCTGCGAATGAGGGTGCCAACAAAGTAAAAGCCGTAAACCGCCATGGCCACATCGAGGCTCCAGGGCAGGTGGGTTGATGTAGTTTTGAACAGCGCATAGCCCGCTATGGGTATCACAATGGCCGGTATGAACCGGAAGCGGAACGGAATTTTCGATACCAAAAAGTCGATGAGCCCAACCATGAAAAGTGCCGGGAGGAACCACATGGGAATACCCCAGTTCATGTAGTCGGGGCCGCCTTGGGCATAGAGAATGCCCACAAGATTTTTTATTGGATGGTACGCCTTGTCGGCACTTTCACCGTAGTGCCTTCCCACAAAAAACCAGAAAATGTAGAGCACTATGGCAATGGATAGGTAGGGCACAATCAACCGGTTGAACTGCTTTTTTAAATATTGACCAATGGCAATCTCCGACTTGTCTCCACTTACAAATCCCGAAATGACAAAGAAAAGCGGAACGCTGAAAGAGGTTGAAAAAGCGCTTAGCCACGATGAATGATCGTTATGCTCGAAGATAATAAGGAATATGGCCAAGGCCCGAAGTTGATCAATGTAGTGAAGTCTTTTCATGTTGTGATTACCTTTTCTACCAAAACAGTCGGTATCGACTATATGCCTGATACCGACTGTTTGCGGGTTTGCCAATGTATGGCAAAGTTCTAAACAATTTACTTAATCTCCACCTCAATCCATCCGCTACGGTCGGGATCGGCGGGGACAGGCCATTTTTTGGGAGGATTCTCCTCCAGCTGTTTCATCAGCACCTCCACCGCTTTCTCCAGCGACGGGTCGTGCCCCTGGTAGAGCAGGTGCGGGGCATCAATCACCTCTATGTCGGGATAAACGCCAACGCCCTCAACTACCCATTGACCCTCGCTATTGTAAATACCGAAGCGGGGAACGGAGATATAGCCGCCATCCACCAGCCCTGCGTTGCCGCTTATCCCCACCAATCCCCCCCAGGTACGGGTACCGATAATGGTGCCAAGTTTCTTCTGGCGGAAGAAGTAGGGGAACGCATCGCCACCTGATGATGAGTACTGGTTGATGAGCATGGCCTTGGGCCCATCGTGGGCTATGCCCGGTGTGCGCATGGGCTCCAGTCCTGCCCTGTGCCACAGGGCATGGGTTTCGCGCGTGAGCATCTCAATCATCCTGTCGGGGATAAATCCACCGCCGTTAAAACGCTCGTCGATTATCAGCGCATCCTTGTGGTGGTAGGCATACATCCCGCGATGCAGCTCGCGATTACCCTCCACCGCCGTGTTGGGTACGTAGATATACCCGATTCGGCCCCCTGAGAGTTTATCCACCATGGCACGACGGGTATTCACCCAGTCTAAATGCATCAGTTCCTGCTCACTGGCAATGGGACGGATGGTATAGGTGCGTGCGCCAACAGCCGTAGGCTTACTGTTTACCGTGATACGGGTGGCAACGTTAACCCTGTTCTCGAGAAATCTGTACGGGTTGTCGTCGGTGGTAATGTCAGTACCTTCAATGGCAATCAGATACTCGCCTTCGGCAATATCAATACCTTGCTCCGTGAGTGGCGAACGGCGTTCGGGGTTCCAGTTTTCTCCCGGGAATATTTTCGAGATAATGTAGCGTTTGTTGGCCGGATCGCCCTTAAGTTTGGCTCCCAGCAAGCCCGTTTCCATGCGCTGCACACGCTCAAAGTCGCCCCAATCGGCATAGGAGTGTCCGGTGTTGGTTTCGGCAATGATTTCGCCAAAGATGTAGTCCAAATCGAAACGGTGGTTGAGGTACGGCAATAGTTCAGAATATTTCTGACGGAAGCCGTTCCAATCCACGTTGTGCAGATTATCAACGTAGAAGAAGTCGCGGAAGATGCGCCATCCATCCACAAAGATTTGGTTCCACTCCTTCCTTGGCTCAATGCGCATGGTCAGGTTGTCGAGGTTGAGCTTGCCATCGCCCGCTTTCTGGTTGGGAGCAAGGGAGGTAACTCCGTAATCGCCCCTGCTGCGGTAGATGAATTTTTTGCCATCGGCCGAGACTTTTCCCGTTTCAATACCCGCCATGATGAGCTCGTTTTTCTGTTCCTTAACGTTGTAGCGTTGCATCCCTCCTTCGTCGAAGTAAACAGCACCATCTTCAACTGCCTGCAATCCCCAGTAATCCTGCGATGGCAGCGGGAACGCAACGATGCGTTGGTTGGCTCCCTCAAAATCGATGGATACCACAATATCCTTCTTGGGCTCCTCCTTTTTATCGGCTTTCCCTGCCGATTCGGTGGTTTCTTTGGGTTCGAAAAGTTTTGGGCTGTCCTTTCTCAGCGCAAGGGCGTAAATCCGTGAGGCTTTATTGTAAAGATAGGTAAACTCGAAGCTGGAAAAGTCGAGGTTAAAGTCACGATTGGAGATGAAGAAGATGTAGTTGCCACACTTAGAGAATACCGGCCCTCTGTCGGAGAAAGTGCCATCGGTTAGTTGCCGTGGTTTGCCGGTTTCGATGTTGAAAACCCAGATGGCTCCCTGGCCGTTGGGCCCGTTCTTGGTATATACAATCCAACGCGAGTCGGGTGAGAATTCGTAGCTGCGAATCTCGTCGGAAGTGGGTGTATCCACAACGGTTATGCGGCCCGATTCAACGTCGAGCAGCTGCAGTTTCATGGAGCGGTCGAAGAACACCAGCATCTTGCTGTTGGGCGACCACGTGGCGGGGTATTTCCACCCTTTCGAATTTTTGGTAATCTGCTTGGGCTTGGCATACTCCTTATTCTCCAACAGGTAAACCTCATACTCTCCCGTATCGTCGGAGTAGTAGGCAGTCCATCGCCCATCGGGCGACCACTGCGGGAACACCGAACGCACCCCTTGCATATTGGTGAGGTTGTGGGTAGTTCCTTCGCCTGCGGGTACCGAAAAGATATCGCCACGGGCATCGAAAAGCACCCTGTTGCCACCGGGTGAAATGGCAAAACTGTTGATGTTACCCTTCACGTTTTTATGGTAGGGCATGGTGTTGGCAAAGTCGTAGTTGATGTTCACAGCAACGCGTTGGGTTTGCTCCGTTTCGAGGTTCAGCTTGTATAACTGTCCGCCCACCTCGTACACAATCTGCCCGTTTCGTCCGCTGGGCCACATCACGTCAAATTTATTATGCTTGGTAATCTGCTTCACCTCACGGGTTTTGACATCGTAGCTGTAAATATTGAGCCACAGGTCGCGGTCGGAGGCAAAGTAGATTTTATCGCGGTACCAGGTGGGTAAGTGGTCGGTGCCTTTAAAATCGGTGATTTCCTCAGAGGTGTTCTTTTCCAAATCGTAAATCCAGAGATTGGATGCGCGGCCACCTTTATAGCGTTTCCAGGTACGGAATTCCCTGTCCACGTATGTAAACACGATTTTTTTTCCATCGGGCGAAAGGTCGGCAAAACCTCCGTGGGGAATGGGAAGCTCCTCTTCGAGGCCTCCGTCAATGCTCACAAGGTAGTAGTTGCCCATTCTGTCGCCATAGGGCGTGCGGTTGCTGCGGAAAAGTACCCTTTTGCTGTCGGGAGTCCATCCCAGCACCACGTTGTCGAACCCTCCGCGCGGGGGCATCACCCCAACGTCGTTGTAATAGGTTAGCTGCTTGGGAGTTCCACCCTGCGATGGCATGATGTAAACCTGACGCGAACCGCTATACTCGGCCGAGAAGGCTATCCACTTCCCATCGGGCGATATTTTGGGAAACAGCTCCAACCCTTTGTGCGAGGTGAGCTGCCGCGCCTCGCCGCCATTAGCATCCACCGTCCAAAGATCGCCGGCGTAAACAAATACAATTTGATTGCCATTGATGTCGGGATACCGCATCAGCCGGGCATCATCGTATGCCGAAAGCAATAAGGTGAATGCACCGAAGAGCATGGTCAATCCCATGTGTTTGATAAATGTTCTCATGGTTAATTTTTTAGAGTTTATTCTGGGTATAGGGTTTCATCTTATAAAAAATCAAAGGCTAATACTGGTATTTCGTTGCAATGCTGACTATTTCTCGTTCAGGGGCTACTTCCACTTAAAGGTATTCCCTTTTTGTCCGTGGGGTTTTGTGAACGATAAGCAATACACCACATCAAAATTAAGCATATGGTTTTTAATGAACAACTTTTAATTGGCTGATTGTTCGTTTAAATTGGAAAAAATGGAAAAAAAAGGTTAAAGGAAAAAGACCACAACCCCCGTAATGGCTATTACGGCACCCACCAAATCCCTGGGTTTGAACTTCTCGTGCATAAAGAGAATCGAGAAGGGAATTATCAGCACAGGGACGATGGAAATTATTGCTGAGGCCACGCCGGTGGTGGTAAATCGCACAGCCCAAAGTGAGGCTGAAACCCCCATAAACGGCCCAAAAAAAGCACCGATGGCCAGACGACCCATGGCTTTTGAATTCTGCAGGGCTTTGCGTAGATCGCCCCACCTGTTGAACATGGTAAAAATAAGCGAAAAGCCCACAAGCCCTGCCACTGCCCTTATTTGAACTGAGGAGAAAACGTTGTAGTCGGCCATGCCGTACTTGCTGAGCACAAGCCCTCCGCCTTGTCCTACGGCTCCGCCAAAAGCCAGCAGTATCCCCCAGGCCGGGTATGATAATTTTACCTTACGCCTTCCATTGCCGTTGATATCATTGGGGTTGACATCTTCTCTTCGGAGTATCACCACGGCGATGCCAAGGAATGTAATCACCATAGCTATGGCTTGTTTTAATGTAACCACCTCGCCCAGCCAGGCCCAACCAAAAATCGCGGCGATGAGCGGAGCCAATGCCATGATTAGCATGGAAATGCGTGCGCCAACTACCACGTAAGCCTGAAACAAACACAAATCGCCTAAAACGAATCCTACCAATCCCGAAAGCGAGAGCCAAATCCAGTTGTGAACACTGGCATCGGTGGGGAAGATGACGCCACGAACAATCCATGAGTAGAGGGAGAGGAGGATGAAAGCAACCATTAACCTGAAGATGTTCACCGAGAGCGAACCAATCTTTTTACCCGCAAACTCGAAAGCTATTGCGCTGAATGTCCAAAAGAATGCCGTTAGCAGGGCAGAAAACTCTCCTTTATGAGAGGCAATAAAATCACTGATCATAGGAAAAACATCAAAAGCATAAGTTTTGCTTTTGATGCCAACGCCATGGAATGGTTTAACTGTTAATCAACTTCCACAATGCGCCCTCTTTCAACGAGTACGATGATTGCATCATACTTTTTATCCCAAAATTTTTTATAAGAAAATGGGTGAAAATTGATGCCGATACAATGAACTCAACCCTAACGGGTTCCATGCCCGGAATGGCATAGCGTTGCTTTGTGGTAGTGGTAATCAGGTAGTTGTGCAATTTAATATATTCATCAATGGGGATGTTTGCACTGAGTGCCGAGCTTTCTTCCATGGCCCTGCTTGCGGTGAGAACGCTTCGATAGGTATCGAACGACCCCGAACTACCTATGATTGCTGTTGGTTTGTACCCGGCCACGGAGTCAATCAAATCCGAAAGTTCGTTCTCGATGTGGCGTTCAATCTGCACAACTTCGGAGGGTTCGATGGGGTCGGAGGGATTGAACATATGCACAAGGCGTGCAACGCCAAGGTTGTAGCTGCGTTTCCACAGCAGTTGTTGGCTGTTGCCAATGACAATCTCGTTGCTGCCGCCGCCAATATCGACCATCAGAACGTTCTGCTCGTTAAGAGGTGCTGCCAGCCGAATGCCAAAGTAGATTAGCTCTGCCTCTTCATCACCCGTGATAATTTTTGCGTCAATGCCGAAAAGACTTTTAACCTCGCTCACAAACGCATCCCCGTTGGAGGCACTGCGAATGGCCGATGTGGCAAAAGCAAAAACCTCATGGCATCCATGTAGCAGTGCGGTTCGCATGTGTTCGCCAATGGCTTCCATGCCACGGCCAAACGCCTCAGGCGTAATAACACCTTGGGTAATTCCTCCATCGCCCAGCTTAACAGGGAGTTTTTCACTATGGGTTATTTGAAAAGTTCCGACGTCGTTAACGGCGGCAACCACAAGGTGGAAAATATTTGTACCCAAGTCGATAACTGCTACTCTTCGCATTTTACAATATCACTTTTTCCCACGGACGGGGTTATCAATATCCTTCAATTCCCACTCCTCCAAAAACCGATTTAAGAACTCCCACAGGAACTCGTGACGGCTTGCGGCCAACGCTTTTGCGGTGTCGGTATTAAGGCGGTCTTTCAGCAAAATCAATTTCTCGTAGAAATGGTTAATGGTGCTGCCTGTGGCACTTTTATACTCATCGAATGATTTATGCAGATTGGGCTTCTCCTGGGGAATATGCATTTCTCTGCTGTTGGCACCGCCATAGGCAAATGCCCTTGCAATGCCAATGGCCCCAATGGCATCGAGCCTGTCGGCATCCTGCACCACGCATGCTTCCGGCGATGACGGTGTTGTATCCACCCCAGCACCCCTGAACGAAACCTCCTCAATTACACGGATTACCCTTTGGGCGGTTTGGTTGTCAACATTCAGCTCTTGGAGGGCTTCACGGGCATTGGCAAGGCTATTATTGTGCACACCGATAATCTTGTAGTCGTCCATGTCGTGAAACAGCGCTGCCAGCTCTACGGTTGGCATATCTGCACCCTCGTGCAGGGCTATGTATCTAGCCAGTCGCCAAACACGGTACACATGCCACCAGTCGTGTCCGGTGGTGTCGGATGAGTGGTACGCTTTTGCCAGGTTGACAGCCTTTTCGACGATGGGATTGATACTCACGGTGCTACTCTTCTTTAAAAATCAGCCCCACAATGGAAATCAGGATATACAGTATTATTATCGGGGTCAGCGAGGCCCTGCCAAGGATAAAAATGAAGAGTAGCGATAGTACCATGAGCAGGTGTTGTCGCCACATCTGCTTAATGTTGAGCGATTTGACCTTGAGGGAGAACATGGGAATGGGTGCAACCAGCAGGGCCGATAGCACCAACGACAACGCAATGATGGCTGTGGGCGAAGAGGTAAAGATTTGGAACCACCTTGCGAAGGGGCTGTCCAAACCGAGGATTAGCCCAACGATGAATATGGCATTGGCCGGGGTGGGAAGCCCGATGAACGACACGGTTTGCCGTGTATCGATATTGAATTTTGCCAATCGGAGAGCCGAAAAAATGGCCACGGCAAAGGGAATAACCAGCAGGGTGTGACCGGCGGTTAATCCCTCAGTATCAGGAATATTCAGCGAACCCTTGAGCAGATGGAATAGCAACACTGATGGGGCTACCCCAAAGCTAACCAAATCTGCAAGCGAGTCCAACTCCTTGCCCAGGGGTGAGTACGCCTTGAGCAAACGTGCCGTAAACCCGTCAAAGTAGTCGAAGATGGCCGCCAGCAGTATGAGGTACCCGGCCAGAAGCAGGTTGCCCTCAAAAGCCGATACTATTGATAAGCAGCCGGCCAGCAGGTTGGCCAGGGTGATAATGTTGGGGGTGTGCTTAATGGGATTGGGAGTGGTCATATTTTTTGGCTTGGTGCAATATTTTTGGCAAAAGTAAGTTATTTGAGCGTAAAACCCTGTGGAAAGTAAAGCTAAATTGGTTTACGTTTGTTTCTAAAGCAATAGTGGGTTTTCGCCTTTGAATAATCAGAAACCATGAGGAAAGTTGCCCTGATTTTTTGTTTTTCTCTTTTTCAACTCTTTGCCTATGCGCAAACGGCAAAGTATAGCAACGATTTTTTGAATATCGGTGTAGGTGCCCGTTGGCTTGCCATGGGCAATACCGGGGTAGCTGCATGTTCAGGGCTTGAGGCAGCATACTGGAACCCTGCAGGGCTTGCAGGAATGTCCAGAAAGTACGAAGTGGGAGGGATGCATGCCAACTACTTTGCCGGAATGGCGGGGTACAACCATCTGGGCTTTGCCCATCGCCCCGACACCCTGTCGGCTTTGGCCGTCAACATAATACGCTTTGGCGTTGATGACATTCCCAACACCATCGACCTGATGGATGCCGATGGCAATTTCAACTACGACAGGCTCAAGCTGTTCTCCGTGGCCGATTACGCATTCCTGCTATCCTATGCACGCAGGTTGCCCGTAGAAGGGCTCTCTGTTGGCGGTAACGCCAAGATTATCTACCGCAACGTGGGCAAATTTGCCAATGCCTGGGGGTTTGGTATTGATGCTGCCGCCACCTACAGGCTGAACGACTGGTTGTTTGGTGCAAACATTCGTGATATCACCACTACTCTCAACATATGGAGTTTCAACAATGATGAGCTGGAGATAACCGTTGGCGACAGCACGTTCAACAGGGCTCCCGACAATAGCCTTGAGGTAACCCTTCCGCAGATGTCGGTAGGAGTTGCGCGAACATTCAGCCTTTCCGATGAGGTTACGCTCATGGCCGAGTTCAACGGGGTTTTCTACTTCGATGGGAAGCGCAATACCCCCATTGCATCCAAATTTGCCGGCATCGAACCCCGATTGGGCATTGAACTGGGGTACAAGAACCTGATTTTCATCAGGGGAGGTCTTAATAATCTTCAGAGAATTAGGGAGTTCGATGATAAAAAGGCTCTTATCATTCAGCCCAATATCGGCCTTGGTATCCAATTCAAGGGTATTGCCGTAGATTACGCACTGACCAATGCAGGGAGTGGGGGATTCTCCCGCTATTCCAATGTTTTCAGCTTCAAATGGGCTTTTAATGGCATAGGCAAGGAGTAGCTTTTCCATTGTTTTTCTGTTGGCATGGGATATGCATTTACCTTAAAGAATGCTAAATGTAACCTCTTGTTTTTTCCCTTTTATTGCCTATTTTCGCTCCCGAAAATCGGTATAAACCTTTATAACTCATACTATGTCAACAGCAACGATAGACCTTAAAAAGGAGCACAGCGCAACTTTGGCAACTCCCCGATACAAGTATAGCGCAATGGCCAAACTTTTCTTCTTTGGGATGGATTTAGTGGCGGGGAAAAAAGACAATCTGCCCAAGGCCAAGCTGCTGGAAATCCTAGCCAGCATACCGTACAGGGTATGGGAAATCCGCCATTACCTGAAATTAACCCAAAGGTTTAGGAATTTGGAGAGGGTAAAGGAGTATCAGCATGTCATCCACTGGGGGCGCGAGGCGCAAGACAACGAGTATATGCACCTCTTGGTCATTCACGAGAAGATGAAGGAGGATGGCATCAGGGATAAGTGGTACCTGAATCCGGTGGCTGCCTTTTTCGTTGTTTTCACCTACATTGTCATTTCGAGGCTTTTGGCTTGTATAAGCCAAAAAAGGGCTTTCCTCTTCAATGCCGAGTTCGAGAACCATGCCGAGTTGGTGTATGCCAAGCTGGTGAACGATAACCCTCAGTGGGAGGAGCAGAAAGTGACCAATCCGCTGGTAAAACAGTATGCCGACGTGGATAGCTGGGCCGATGTATTCAGGCGGATAAGCCTGGATGAAAGGGACCATATGAACCACAGCTTTGTGTTCTGCGGTAAGCCTGAACTGGTGATGAAATACCAGGGAATGCCCGAAAGTTACCACTAACGCTTTCCGGCGAAAAGAGCAAAAAAGTGTGAAAGATAGTTCTCGGAAAAATCCTTTACCGATAGATGTAAAAGAAACCCTTGGCAGAGTTATACTTTCCGTCTAAATCGTCGAGGATGAAATAGTAAATGCCCTCGGGTAAATCCTTTCCGTAGTAATTTTTCCCATCCCATTTCACCACATTGGCCTCGTGCTGGTAAACCAGCTGTCCCGACCGGGTGAAGACCTTAAACGAAAGGCGGCTTGTACCGCTGGTTACAACCTCGAAATAGTCGTTTATGCTATCGCCATTGGGCGTGATGACATTGGGAATGTTTTCGAAATTGAGCTTATCGGATCCGAAAGTAGGCTCAACGGTAATGGTATCGGAGTACTCGGACGTATTTGCCACATTGTTAATGTGGTGCACCTTAAGGGCAACAAGATACTTGCCACCATCGCTAAAGGTATGGTAAACGTTGGGGTAATCGAAATAGGCAGCATTTCCAAAAGAGTAATTGCTGGGGGTGAAACCGTTGAATGTCCACTCGAATCGCATGTTCCCCAACAGTGAAGTGTCGTTTTTTTCAATCATAAACGCACTGCGAATAATCCTTTTTAGCGATGCCAGATTTCCCAATACATTTTCAGGGAAAACCACGAAATATGCCGGATTGACCTGAATCTCGACCTCCTGTGAAACCGTTTCGCCGTTGAGTGTGTAGCTGTGGGTAACAGTGAAAAGCGAAGTAAGGGATATGTCGTATTCAAAGGTGGGATTTTCAGAGGATGAAGTGGCACCACCCTGACCGAAATTCCACGAGTGTCCTGTGGCTGCTGCCGGGGCAAGTGATGTGAATGCCACCACCGACTTGCCTTGCGGGTTGTCGGTTTCCAAAAACCTGTACGAAAAAATTTGTTCATCCTGGCCCGTAGCAAGTCCGCTAATCAACGTCAGGCAAAGAATAAGGGGAGCAAAATATTTGAACATGGTAATATTCTTTCGGTGTGTAAATATAGTAATTGCATAGTAAACTCAGCTATATTTTCTGGGTTAATTTCTGCACCACCCTGAAATTATTCAAAAACTCCTTGGCAAATACCCTGATGATAGTATAGCCCGGAATGGCCAAAAGCATGCCCAATACTCCTCCAAGGCTGCCCGCAATGAGCAGCACAATGAATATTTCCAATGGGTGTGCATACACGCTGTTGGAAAAAATGAAGGGTTGGAAAAAAAAGTCATCAATGAGCTTAACGATGATAAATACGATGCCCATGTAAATCATAAGCGGGATTATTCCTGTGGAAAAATCAAGATTCAGGTTGGTGGCAACGCCTATAACAATGCCCAGCAGGGCACCAATAATTGGCCCAACGTAGGGAATTACGTTAAGTATACCGCAGAACAGCCCTATGACCAGAGCCGTTTGGAATGATATCCCCACAATCATAAACCCAATGGTATCTAAAATCATTATGGCTGTGCTCTGAAAAACTATTCCTATAAAGTACCTGCGAAGGAGTTTGTTGATGCTGGTCAGAGCCCGCTTAATGTTCTGCTCATACTTCTCCGGAAACAGCATGGTTACACCCTCAAAAAACAGCCCCTCATCCTTCATGAAAAAGAAGGTGATGAAAGAGATGGAAAATGCTGCAATCACCACATTGCCAATGAGATTAGCGGTGGAACTGAAGATGCGGGTAACAATTTCAACATTAATTACTGAGGAGATTCGTTCAACAAAAAAATCGTGGAAAGAAAAATCCTGAACCGAAGCGGGGAGATAGTTCTGGATAAACCTGTCAATTCTGTCAATGGGATCTTTAAAGTTCTCAATCAAATTCGGAACGTTCACGGTATTCAACTCGTTGATTTGGCTGATAACCAATGGTATCATTACCCTGAAAAAGAGAAGGAATAGTGCCCAAAGAACGATGAGTGCGGCTGCAGCAGCCAACGACCTTGGCAAATGCCATTGCCTTACTTTTATGCGGATTAACAGGTCAACAATGGGCTTTCCGATAAGCGACAGAACGGCCGATACCAGGATGAACGCCACAATATTGATGAAATACCACAGGAGGAAGACCACAATGGCCAATCCTGTTGCTATGATGATATATCGGGCAAGTTTATTCACGGTGCTCTAATAGTTTTGAAAAAATGGTAAACCTCATAGTCATTGCCATTTGGCAAAAGAAATCCGCATTATTCTCATCAAACCTACATCAATAATACGAAATATCAAAATGATGTTTTCGCTAAACGACCATCTGCATGTAAAATTAGGCAAAAGTAATCATTGATTATCCATTTTTAAACTTATTTATTGCCCTGAATGATAAAATGCCACCGGTTTGTCCATTTGTTTTTTTTCTCTTAATAGATTAGCTTTGCGGAGTGAAATCGGAAATACTTTTTCTGTTTAACAAGAGAAAGCCCATTACACAAGTACGATTATTGTTCACGGATAGGCCATTGAGGATAAAGGTTGGAGTTAGCGGCATAAAAAACATAATCCTGACATACTTCCCTTGTTGGAGCCATTTTTTCTTGTCCGATAAGCAGGTTGCAATGGCATAATCGTTTGTTAGTATTTATTTTTTAACTACTTTTCACAGGCAAAACCACACATCAAATTATGGATTACAATACCCAGCGCAAGCAACTTAAACTTCCCGAATACGGAAGGAACATTCAGCAAATGGTCAACCAGCTGCGGAGCGTGGAGGATCGTGAAGAACGGAATAAAATGGCCAAGGCCATTATTTTCGTCATGGGAAATATGAACCCTCACCTGCGCGATATCAACGATTTTAAGCATAAACTCTGGGATCACCTGCATATCATGTCCGATTTTGAATTGGATATCGATTCGCCTTACCCAAAGCCCGATATCAACACCATCTACGAAAAGCCCAAAATCGTGCCGTATCCCACCAATCCCATTAGGTTCAAGCACTATGGCCGATCCATTGAAATGATGATTGCCAAAGCTATCGAGATGGAGGAGGACGATCAAAAGAATGCGCTTACTGAGCTCATTGCCAACCACATGAAAAAGTCGTTCTTAATATGGAACAAAGATTCCGTATCCGACGAGGATATTATCCGTGATATGACAGAGCTGAGCAACGGCAAGTTGACCCTTGCTCCCGACTTTAAGCTTAACGAGATCAGGGAAATGACGCCTCACAAGAGCAAGAAGAAATTTTCGCAAAGGAAAAATAAATAAAATCCCCCTACCATGGCAATTTTCGAAATTACGGGAGGAAAGCGTTTACATGGCGAAATCACTCCCCAGGGCGCAAAGAACGAAGCGCTGCAGATTATCTGTGCTGTGCTCCTCACCGCCAATGAGGTTACCATTCGCAATATCCCCGATATTCGCGATGTAAACAAGCTTATCGAACTGCTGCAATGTATGGGGGTTGAGGTAATCCGCCATTCGCCCTCGGTATGCACCTTTAGGGCAAGCAATGTTGATATTAAATACCTTACAACCAGTGATTTTAAAGCCAAGGCTGCAGCGCTCAGGGGTTCCATCATGATTGTGGGACCGCTGCTGGCCAGATACGGTGTCAGCTATATCCCCCGCCCGGGTGGTGATAAGATAGGTAGGCGCAGGCTCGATACCCATTTCGTTGGTTTCCAGAATCTGGGCGCCACTTTCCACTACGACCCCAAGGAAAACTTTTTTGAGGTAAAGGGAAAGAATATGAAGGGGGCATACATGCTGTTAGACGAGGCTTCGGTAACGGGTACAGCCAATATTATCATGGCAGCAGTGCTAACTCCAGGAAAAACAACCATTTTCAACGCAGCCTGCGAACCATACCTGCAGCAGCTCTGTAAAATGTTAACCTCGATGGGGGCAAAAATCTCGGGTATTGGCTCCAACCTGGTTACCATCGAAGGGGTGGAATCGCTCACGGGTTGCGAGCACACCATACTCCCCGATATGATAGAGGTGGGCTCATTCATTGGCATGGCTGCCATGACACAGAGCGATGTTACCATCAAAAACGTATCGTACGATGACTTGGGAATCATTCCTGCTTCATTCAGGAGGCTTGGTATTCAGTTCAACAGAGTAAACGATGACATTCATGTTCCGGCTCAGGACGGCTACGAGATAGAAACATTTATCGATGGCTCCATAATGACCATTGCTGATGCTCCCTGGCCGGGGCTAACCCCCGACCTGCTCAGCGTTTTCCTGGTGGTAGCCACCCAGGCCAAGGGTGCAGTATTAATCCACCAGAAGATGTTCGAGAGCCGCCTGTTCTTTGTGGATAAACTCATCGACATGGGCGCTCAGATTATCCTTTGCGATCCGCATAGGGCTACGGTAATAGGGCACAATCACCAAATGAGATTGAGGGCAACCTCCATGGTTTCGCCCGATATCAGGGCAGGCGTTGCACTGCTCATCGCTGCACTCTCGGCCGAAGGTACCAGCGTGATACACAATATAGAGCAGATTGATCGTGGGTATCAGGATATTGATAAACGCCTTAATGCTCTTGGTGCGCAAATAGTCCGTAAACCGTAAGGTCATCTTTGCCAAAAAAACAGCATGAGGCAATTTTGTGTGCCAATTTGACCGAAAGTAAATATTGGCAGGAGTTTTGATTTGCTCAAGCAGCAAGAGAAAAAAATGACATTGATATATGAGTAAGAAGGTTAAAAAAACCGCCGACAGCAAGGAGGAGAGGGCATCACATGCCGGGCAGGGGCAGGACGAACATCGTCAGGTGGCAACGGATGATTCCGGCCAAATAGGCATCAAGGAGGAGGAAAATGGGCAGGAGGCACAACCCGTTGAAGCGGTTGACCCCATGGTCGAACTTCAGAGCCAGCTCGACATGGCAAATGATAAATACCTGCGGCTGTCAGCCGAGTTCGACAACTACCGCAAGCGCACCCTGAAGGAAAAGATGGATTTGATAAAAAATGCCTCTGAGGAGGTGATGAAATCAATTCTTCCACTGGTTGATGATTTTGAAAGGGCACTGAAAAGTTCACAGCTTTCAGCCGATGTTGAGGCCATGAGGCATGGTCTGGTGCTGATCTATTCAAAGGTTATGGATTTTCTCAAATCCAACGGTGTCAACGAAATCGAAGCAGTGGGCCTGGATCTGGATACCGATTTGCACGAGGCGGTCTCGAAAATTGCTGTGGAGAGCAACGATCAGAAGGGGAAAATTGTGGACGTGGTGCTAAAAGGCTATAGGCTAAACGACAAAGTGATTCGCTTTTCAAAGGTCGTTGTTGGGGAGTAACCAATTGATTAAGATGATTTAATGCCAAAAAAAGATTACTACGAGGTGCTGGGTGTTACAAAGAATGCCGGTAAGGACGAGATAAAGAAGGCCTACCGGCAAATGGCCATTAAGTACCACCCCGACAAGAACCCCGGCGATGCCGCTGCAGAAGAGAAGTTCAAGGAGGCTGCCGAGGCATACGAAGTGCTTAGCGACGACAATAAGCGCGCCCGATACGATCATTATGGACACGCTGCTTTCAATGGTGGAGCAGGTGGATTCAGAAGTGGTGGCATGTCTATGGAGGATATCTTTGCGCAGTTTGGCGATGTCTTTGGCGGCCATTTCTCAACTTTTGGTGGATTTAGCGGTTTTAGCGGATTTGGCGGCAGCAGAGGAAGTTCGCATAGAGTAAACAGGGGCACCGACCTAAGGGTGAAAGTAAAGTTGAATCTTCAGGAGATTGCCAACGGTGTGGAGAAGAAGATCAAGGTAAACAAGTACGTGAGCTGTAAAGCATGTTCGGGAACAGGGGCTGCAAATGGCTCGGCATACTCCACATGCTCAACCTGCAAGGGATCGGGTTACGTTACA
>JAKQEF010000094.1 GCA_029558675.1 Bacteroidota bacterium
TAACAGCAACCAGTAAAAGGGGTTTAATACGTGAAGGTTGATTGAAATTACTCTTTTTCCCTTCGCCGGTACTACCCGGATCAGGTTCCAAGGGTTTGATCTCAGCCCGTTGTATTAAGGCACCCCTAAAAAGTGTTTACAAGGCAAAGGTAATGCTTTTTATCTTCTAAAGCGAATTTGAATTGGGAATATCCATCCCAATGGATTTAATGCCCCGTATGGATCAAAATAAGGTTTTGAGTTAGTTCCTGTTTGGGGTAAAAAAGTAAAATAGCTTCTGTGGCAGTGAATATTTTTGTCGAATTATGGGCATTCGGAGTAAAATTATGGCAAACCAGACAAAAAGGACGATACCCTTACACATGCTCGAAATGGTAACGCTCCACCAAACCCCGCTCAACCCTATGGCTGCCGAAAAGATAAGAGCCATGGGAATACGCAAGCCGTTAAGCACTATTCCCACAATGGCCGGGGGCAGAGTTTTACCCATGCCGTTGAAAGCACCCGCCGTGGCTATTTCTACTACCATGAACAGCTGTGAAAAGCCAAGGATACGAAGATAAAGACCCCCTTCGATGATGGCTTGTGGTTCGGGGATAAAAAAGGCAAAAATGGGTTCGCCAAATACTATAAAAAGGAATGAGGCAATCAAGCCTACCGGTATCAACATACCCAGCGTTCGGTAGTAGCCCAACCTGATGCGCTTGAAATTCCGCGCCCCAAAGTTTTGCCCCACAAAGCCTGAGAGAGCTGTGGCAAAGCCTGAAGCCGTCATCCACGACACTGCCTCTATTTGCGAGCCAACGCTTTGAACGGCCACGCCAACAGGGCCCCAGCCTGCTGCGATTCGGGCAATGAACATGGCGAAAATGGCAAACAGTGCGTTTTGAACCGACACGGGAATACCTATGCGGAAAATGCGTTTGAAACGTGTTGCAGTAGGCGTAAACCCTTTGAATAAGCGTTGGAAGGGTGAGTTGCCCGAAAAGGAGTAAATGTAAAAAATTACCGTAACAATCCCCTGCGCAATAAGGGTTGCGTAAGCAGCTCCCCGCACCTCGAGGCGTGGAAATGGTCCGATGCCATAAATCATCAAAGGGTCGAGAGCAATATTGATAATGAGGCCCACGGCATTGGCATAGAAAGGAATTTTGGATAACCCCATGCCGTTGTACATCCCCGAGTAGGTTGGGTTGAGAAAGGTGAACAGCATGCCCGGTGCTATAATCCTGAGGTACGCCTCCATGTTGCTGTTCACCACTGAGTCGCTCAGGTGGAAAAATGCCACCAAGCGCGGGCTGAACACAAACAGCGAAAGGCCAAACAGGGAGCCCAAAATCAACGCCACCACCAAAGCATGGCGGGCATAGCTCAACGCAACTTTACCTTCGCCCGACCCCAAGCTCTGCGAAATGGTTACCTCCGCTCCCACCTTGGTGGTATAGACGATGGAATTGGCCAGCCATAAAAACAGACCTGATGCCCCAACGGCGGCAGCCGCCTGACTTCCCACTCGGCCAATCCAAAGCATATCGGTCATGCTATATGCCATGTGGATAAAGGCCGTGCCCATGATTGGCAATGCCAGATTGACAATCTGTTTGCCAATACTACCCTTGGTAAAGTCTTTTGCCTGCTTCAATACGGAGTGATAGAATGGTTTGCAAAGATAAAAAAAAGGGCTACCCTCAGAGAGTAACCCTTACAAAAAAGTTAGTGTGAATTACCTTGCAACTCTCTCAAGCCATTTCACCATGGATAGCATCACCAACATCGATGCACCTGTTGCTCCCACAAACACCAGCCAACAAGCCCAAATGGGAACAGTAGTATAAAGGATGCCTCCGATGAACAGCAAGGAGTTTCCTATGGCTGTTGCAGCCAACCATAAACCCTGCATCAACCCTTGCAGATGCGGCGGGGCAACTTTCGAAACAAAAGAAATGCCCAGGGGTGAGATGAATAGTTCCGCTACTGTGAGAATGAAGTATAAACCCACCATTACCCACGGGGTAACCTGCATGGCAGCTATTTGATCGGCTGTCATGTTGGCCAGTTCTGATTTGGCAGGCAGTGCCAAAGAGAAAATCATGAGGAAAATGTATGCCAACGAGGCAATTCCCATACCAATGGCAATCTTCATGGGAGTAGAAGGCTCTTTACCCCTTCTTTTAAGACTTCCGAACAACCACATGATAAGCGGGGTAAGTGTAACCACAAAGAATGGGTTAACGGCTTGGAATATCTCGGCGCCAATAATCCGAGTAAACCCAAGGTTTATATCAATTACCTTCAAATTCACATAATCTCTGGCAAAGTATGTGAGCGAATAGCCATTTTGATGGAAAGACAACCAAAAGAAAATAACAACACCAAATACTGCAAAAAGGGCATAGATTCGCTGTCTGATTTCCTGAACACTCATCTGGATTTCCTCCTTGCTGACTCCGCTGTCCTTTGCAACTCCTTTCTGAGCAGGATCGGGAAATTTATGTTTATTGGTTAGGTATATGGCCAAGGAGATGAGCATAGCGCCAATGGCAGCCATGAAAGCGTACTGAAAGCCGTGGTTGAAAACGTCCAGATAGTTATTGGCAAATGCAGTGAGATCAAGGGTTGCAGGAGCCTGAATATAGGCATTGGTTGCATACTCTGTAAGACGGCTCATGGATTCGGGTGTCATGGCATCTGCATTCCCCAGATACTGATGGCATAGCTCCGGCAAGGCTGCACTATAGTTGAAGTTATTGACCTTCAGCCACCAGTTCCTAACCCCAATGGCTATCCAGGGAGCAAAGAAACCGCCCACGTTAATAAACATGTAAAAAATCTGGAACCCGGCATCGCGTCTGTCGGCATACTCCTTGTTATCGTACATTTGCCCAACAATGGCCTGTAGATTACCCTTAAACAAACCATTACCAAAGGCAATAACCAGCAGCCCAAAACATGTAAGAGCCAGATAAAATCCCATGTGTGGAACGGGAGTTGGGGTGGGTACTGCGATTATCAGGTATCCCACGGCCATCATCACCAGTCCGATAAGGATTGTACCCTTGTACCTTTTTGTCCTGTCGGCAATTAAACCTCCAACCAGTGCCAAAAGGTATATCGATGCATAGAATATCGAATAAACGTAGCCTGTTGTGGTTTCGGAAAGGCCAAATTTGGCCGAAATGAACAGCGTTAGTATCGCCATCATGATGTAAAAACCGAAGCGCTCGCCCATATTCGAAAGAGCAGCTCCCAGAAGTCCCTTGGGGTGATTTTTAAACATAAAACATTTATTATTGGGTTAGTAATTGTTATTTCGATTTTTAAATCCGACAAAAATAGCCCTTTTTAATTCATGTACAATACCTAAATTACTGATGTAAAACATTATTAGCCATCCATTCAGAATAATCATTAATAATCAACCATTTCATCCCCTCTTTGAATGTGCATTTTATTTAAAGTTTAAAGAGACAACCAATTATTCTTTTCTCAGGTATTGATATTGGAGAACTAGCTTTATAATTATCCTGAAAAGCATTATCTACTCCCTTATTAAAAAAGTATCTCCGGTCTTCTCAATAAGAATCTGCTTCCAGCTATCGGGGTATTCGGGATTGGTTGGACTTACCGGGAAGCCCCATGGATTTCGCAAAAACTCACACTCCTTTTCAGACTTAACATTACCATCCAAATACTTCACCAGAAGGAAGTTGCCCAAATCTCGCCATTGGTTCACCACATTGTCGGCCGAGCTGTGAGAGAACCGGGTGAGAAACTCAACCGCAAGGTGCTTATCCTTTCCGTACAACTCCAAAGCTCCTGCATCAATGGATGGAACAAGAGATTCGAAATATTCCTCAAAACGCTGCTGTGCCTTGCGGATATCCACCATGGCCCTGTCGTAAAAAAGGTAGGCGGTATGTGCCACGCGGTTGAATACCCAGAATGCGGCATCATCGGAATAGGTAAGGATATCGCCATTCTCATCGGAAAAGGTGTGGGGTACACCATTTATGCCACAGTAGAACGGGACATGCACCGACGATCCGGCATCATCTACTCCATACCAGAACACGCCACCAATGGGGTCGGGCAACCAGCTGCGCATTTGGGCAATCCATGTGAAGGCTGTTTGCTGGGTTACGGTAACCCTCTCGTTGAAATAGGTTTTCCCGTCGTATTCCCATGTCAATGGCCTCCATCGGTAGGGCAATGCGCTTGGCCCCGCACCGATATCCTTGCTCATGTCCAAGTCGGTACCCTGCAGATAGTTGCGTTTAAAGGCCATCAAATCGCGGGGTTTTAGTTTCCTGTTGGGCTTGATGTACAGGGGCATCCGAGGGGATTTGGCCATTCCCGTGGCGTAATCCCAGTACTGCTTCATGTCGTCGTTCACCTGATCGAACATTGCCCACACACGCAGCTCGCAAAAGCGGGCCGCCTCAAAATCCAGCGGTGCGTAGGTATCGGAGAAGCTAAACTCCTCGTCGCTGCCATTAAAATACTTTTTTGCCCTGGCAAAATCGATCACATCATGGGAATACACCACCTCGATGCCGGGCTCGGAAATTTTATGGAGATTTTTCGAACTGATGGATTTCACCCCATCCTCCTTGGGGAATGTGGTGATGCGCGCATGGTTGGCGTGGGCACTCACATACCCGTCGGGTATGCGAATGGCAACCCACACGGCACCCTTGTTGGCATTGTAAGCCTTCTTGGTTTTGCCATCAATCTTCATGTCCATGCCCTTGCCAATTATTTCCAGATACCAAACCTCATTGGGATCGGCAATGGAGTATGATTGTCCGGAGCTGTAGTAGCCATACTTCTCCACAAGTTCCACCATCACCTTTATGGCCTCGCGGGCCGTTTTGCCCCTTTCAAGGCCCAGGAACATTATGCTTCCCCAATCGATTATGCCTGTGGTATCGCGTAGCTCCTTCCTGCCGCCGTACGTGCTCTCGCCAATGGCTACCTGATACTCGTTCATAAATCCGATAACCTGATATGTCTCGGCGGGGTATGGTATTTGCCCAAGCGGCCTGTTTGAACTCCTGTCGTATATGGTTTGCATGACACCCATGGGCCACACTGCCCTTGAGCGGAACTTAATCTGACCATAGCGGATATGCGAATCGCCGGCGTAGGTAATCATGGTAGAGCCATCAACAGTGGCACCTTTGGTTATCAGGTAGCTGGTGCAGGCTGATGACTCATGGAATAGAAACGTAAGTAGAAAAGCTAGGATAAAATGCGTTGTTCTCATATTCGGTAATGCTTTTATTGTTTAAAAAAGGCAAATATAGGATAAAAGACAATCAATACTGAATGGATTATATTTTCTGCCAAGTTTATCAGTATTCAACCCCGGCAGGCTCTAAACCTGTGTGGAAATAAATCATGGCTCCGAATTATTACTTTTTCCAACCGGCAAATTTTAAGTTGTAAATTGATTTTTATATTTTTGCAGCCCTAAAGACAAAGGGTCCGGTAGCTCAGTTGGACAGAGCAACAGCCTTCTAAGCTGTGGGTCATAGGTTCGAATCCTATCCGGATCACCAAGATTCAACTGCATTCTTTCCATGGTATCAACCTTATAAGGTTGAATCGCCTTAAACTAACCCCCTGCTTTCACCGTTAGGAGTTGTAATCAGCAATCCCGACACTTTCCGTATCAAACTGTGCGTAATAAATGTTGTACTTGCGGGATGATTTCAATATTTTTGTCGAGAGGTATAAGCCTCCATTCAACCAATGCCAATAGCCATGAA
Source organism: Bacteroidota bacterium (assembly GCA_029558675.1). Taxonomy (GTDB): domain Bacteria; phylum Bacteroidota; class Bacteroidia; order Bacteroidales; family Tenuifilaceae; genus MWFE01. Next base: position 5,772 of record JAKQEF010000094.1, read on the forward strand.
CAACAAAATTGAAGAATTCAGGGAGTACAGAGCCAAAATGAACCGGCGGATATTGGAACAGGACAACCTGGTGATTAAGCGCCTATTCAACCTCGATGCCAACACCTATACCGACGGGGCATTGCCTTCGCAAACCAAGGAGATGCTTGGGCTGGCGGCCTCCATGGTGCTCCGCTGCGACGACTGCATTAAGTACCATTTAGAGAAATGCCTTGAACACGGGGTAACCACGCCTCAGATGATGGAGATATTTGCCGTGGCCAATATTGTGGGCGGGACCATTGTAATACCCCACACACGCAGGGCCATGGAGTACTGGGATGAGTTACAGGGGGGTAGAATAGGCTTATAGTAATTCGACTTAACTTTTGCCTCCAACTGTTTCCTTGAGTAAAACCAAGAGAAACAAAGCGGCTGAAGAACTTTAGCCGAACGGAAACAGATTAAATCTAAGCTCGCAAATAGTTCCTTTTGGTATTATACATTAGCAGATACGCCCTTTTGTTGGGTTGGGTGAAAAATGAACGACCCACCAATATTTCTACCAATGGCTGCTTTTCTAAAAACGGCAGCAATAATTTCTCGGTTCTACCATCAGCAACTCCAATTCTACGAGCAAACTCTATAAAATCGGCTTTTGATGGATGACCGCTCCTATTAAATGATTCGCTTTTATAGCCGTCGGTAAACAGCCCCTTATCCAAAGCAAAATCTGCATCATCAACATGTAACTTAGTGTTAATCAAATCGTAAGCAGGGCTTAAAAGATAGTCCCCACCGGATGACTCCAGCAGAGAAAAATTTTTCAAATGCGCATCGCCATTGGAAAACAAATAGTTGAAAACAACCAGCGAAAAAAAATTCTCTACCTCAACCCGCCATGCAGACACATAGTTTTGCATCAATAAACCTGCCTCCTCATAGCTGTATTCATACTTGAAATTTGCACCCGCATTCTGTTTTGTTTTTCCTGCTAGGGTTGCAAAATCTTCTTTCCCCCACTTACCCCCGTTCTCTTTCACATCAAAGCGCTTGGTAATATAGGCTGGAGTACCGTTCTTAAAAAAAACCAAAGCATTTTCCGCCGTATTCAGCCCATAAACCTGCCTAGCTATCTGCATAGTTAAATGCTCATTGGCAGGCACTTGTTCAACTTTTTTTAAATCCCTTGGGATGGGTTTAAGTATATAGGTTCCCTGCTCTCCCTCCTTTGTCAGTCGCAACACATTTTTTTCCAAAATGAAACTCAGTTTCTCCTGCACCCCCGATATGGATATGCGCTTGCGGTTCTCCATAAAGAGTTCTTCCACCTCCTCGCTGTACAATGGCTGTTGGTACTGTAGAATATGGCTCACCCTCTTGCCACCAAATAAATTGCGAAGGCAGCCGGGGCTATAGGTAGCAAAACCCTCGGCCAGTGTACCCGGACAATATTTTATCTTAGTTAGGCTCATTGGGTGTTATGAGTTTTACAGTTATTGCGCCAACAGTGTCGTGCCGGGCCGTAGCTGCCAATAGGCCAAAATCGTCCTCTTCGTCTATTCTCAAAAACGTGCACTGCAACTGCCTATTCACCCCCTCACTCAACATATTCAAAAAGAAAGGAAACAGGTACTCGCTGCTGAACTCCATTTGCGTTTTGGGCAGTGTGAGGCTGATGGCCGGTTTATGAGGATCGTTAAAATACGTCTCGTCATACCGAAAGGTATAGTACCGGCGATTTTTTTCTACCAGCGTTCCGGCCATGATGCCGTTGCGATATACCTCCAATGCTCTCATCTACTCAGGGTTTTTGTTTCACGACAAGGGAAAGTTCCAAGCCCAGCACGGCTATTATTTTGCTCAGCACCTGCACCGAGGGATTTCCCTGTCCCCGCTCCAATTTATAGAGGGTATTGGTGCTCACTTGTGCCAACTCGGCCAAATGGGGCTGTGTGATACCCAATTCCCTCCTCCTATTGCGTATGGTATTTCCTATATACTCTGTTAGCATTATAATGTGATTTTTGGGTAAAGTTATGGTATTTCCCCCAACTACACAAGCAAAATCATATTATATTGTGATTTTTGGTGTGAAATTTGGAAATAGCAGGGAGTTTCTTTATCAATATTGAAATCAAGGGAATAATACGACTGGGGCCGAAGCATCAGCCGAAATGGAGGTGGAATTCCGGGACGAGCTGCAGGGTGCTGAATAGTATCCGGTATCTTGTTGACATAGCCATATTTCAAAATATTTTCAGTATCCCTAGGGTCAAACTAATCAGGGATTTTACTTTTTTGGCTGTTTATGGCAGGAGATATAATGCTGTAATATAATGCAATCCTTAGTAATTTGACTTAATAATAAACCCTCCACTCGGCAAGAAAATGGTATCATTCCTTACGGTTGGTGAACCCTCGAAGAACAGCTCGCCATCAATCCGTTTTATCCAATACTTGGCTGATGAAACAGATGATTTATATTTCTTTATGGGGTCTTCTTCGGCCATGCCAATAAATCGGGTAAAAATTTCTTTTGCCAGTTCATATTCCTTCGAATAATAATGGCACAAACCCTGCTCGTAGAGGTAACTCAGGTACGCAGGATCCAGCTCAATGGCCTTCCGGTAGGCCGCTACAGCCTCCCGGTACATTTGAACCTTTTGGAAAGCGTCTCCAATTATACCATGATATGCAGCCAGCTCAATTGGAAGGGGTGTTATTAAATCTATGGTGCTTTCCATGAGTTTCACCGCCTTTCTGCCATCGCCCATCTCAATTAATGCCCGGGCGTAAAAATAGTTCAAGTTCTTATCCAGGGTATCCAGGGTATATGCTTTGGTAAGCAATTCGTCTGCCTTGAAAAAATTTCGCACATGGTAATGGGATATCCCCATGTATTTCAACGTAAAGAGACTGGTATCACCTTTGGCCACTGCATCGGCAAACCAGGGAATGGCGTTTTTATAGTCCTGCGCCAAATAGAACAACAGGCCCTTGGCCTTCAAAAGGGGTATGTAGGTCGAATCGCATGTTAAGGCCGCATCGGCATAGGGCATTATTTCGGTGGGTGAAAAATCCGATTTAACCAGCGTATTAATCAATTTAAGGGCCAGCGGTACATTGGCTGCATTGAGATTTAAAGATGAGACATAGGCCGATATCCCAATTTCGTTCATCCCCATGCGCAATGCGCAATCGCCCAGCTGCTCCCAAAGGTAAAAATTCGAAGAATCCCTTTCAATAAGGTGTGAGTATTGGATGAAAGCCCGGGGGAACAACGACTCCCTTTTTAAAAGTCGTGCATATTGCGAACGGATTGAAGCATTGTTCGGGTATAGCTCCACAGCGTCCTGAAAAAGTTCCATGGCCAAGCTGACCCTTCCCTGAAGCGATAGAGCATTGGCATACAGCTGCAAGCATCGTTCACATTGGCCGTCCATGCTATGTGCACGATGGTAGGCCTCAACAGCTTTATCAATCTGCCCGGCATTCTCATAGAGCATGCCCAGCATAAGCCAACCACTGATATCAGTGGAATCACCCCGCAGGCTATTTTGCAAAATGGATATTTGCTCCTCCTCCGTGAGGATGCCAATTTCCAACACCTTGTCCATGGCCAGGAAATCGTCCTGGGCAAATGCGTTCAAAGAAGGCGGATTCAAGTCACAAATGCAACTTTTGGTTAAATAATAATTTATTCATTACAAATATAGGGTTTTCGTAATCAAATCTTTTTCTGGGTCTCTTGTTTAGCCTAGCTTCCACCCGCTTTACCTTTTCGTGTGTGATT
>JAKQEF010000095.1 GCA_029558675.1 Bacteroidota bacterium
GAAGGGACCTCATTCGAGCTTATGGACCAGTATATTTCCAACATCGTTGCCTATGTTGATACCATGCCCGAACGCAAGTCGATTATTGCGCTTGCATCTCCCGGATGGTCGGGTGCCCGAAACAGCGGATTCGTTCAGGTGCTGCTCACGCAGCCCAACGAGCGCACCAAGTCGCAGCAGCAGCTGGCCAACGAGATTCAGGCATATCTTAATACCCAAACGCTGGCGCGCTCGTTTGTTTCTCAGCCACAAACCATCCAGGCCGGCAGGGGCGGGGGTGGGCTTCCCGTTGCGTTTGTGGTGCAGGCACCCAATTTCGAGAGTCTGAAGGAGGTGGTACCCAAGTTTCTGGAAAGGGCACAAGACGACCCACGCTTTCAGGTTGTGGATGTGAACCTCAAGTTCAACAAACCTGAGCTGATAATAGAAATTGACCGCGACAAGGCGCGCGCCACCGGCGTAACCGTTCGCGATATAGCCGAAGCACTTCAGCTATACTTCTCGGGACAGCGGTACGGTTTTTTCATCTACAACGGCAAGCAGTACTCCGTTATCGGTCAGGCCGAGCGCCATTTCCGCGACGACCCCTCCGACATTACGGGTATCATGGTGCGCAACGATAAGGGCAATATGGTTGAACTGGGCAACCTGATAACCATTACCGAGGAGAGCACCACACCCCAACGATACCGTTACAACAGGTATGTTTCGGCCACCTTCAGAGCATCCACAGTACCCGGAGTAACGCTGGGACAGGGCATTGAGGCCATGCGCGAGATTTCGCGCGAGGTGCTGGACGATAGGTTTACCACCACGCTCACGGGGATTTCGCAGCAGTTCGAGGAGAGCTCGGGCAGCATGTACTTTGCCTTTATTTTTGCGTTGATACTGGTTTACCTGGTGCTGGCTGCACAGTTCGAGAGCTATCGCGACCCCCTGATTATCATGTTCACCGTGCCCCTTGCATTGGCGGGTGCGCTGATTACCCTGTACCTTCTGGGCCATACCATGAACATTTTTAGCCAGATTGGGATTATTGTGCTGGTGGGCATCGTCACCAAAAACGGTATTCTCATCGTGGAGTTCGCCAATCAGAAAAAAATCAAGGGAATGGAAAAGGCGCCGGCTGTTATCGAGGCAGCAGGCCAACGCCTACGCCCCATTCTGATGACCAGCCTCTCCACCATTTTTGGTGCAATTCCCATTGCCCTGGCCATTGGCACATCGTCAACCAGCCGGATACCCATGGGTGTTACCATCATTGGCGGGCTGCTCTTCGCTTTGGGGCTAACCCTTTACATTGTACCCGCCATGTATTCCTACATTTCGAAGAAAACTGCAAATATCATTAGCGATGAGGAGTAGAAGAATAATATTTTTACTGTTTGCCTTTTTCCCCACCGTTGCCGGTTCGCAGGAGGTTCTGTCGCTTCAGGATGCCATTCGGATAGGTTTGGATAACAGCTATGCCATACAGATTGCGCGGAACAATGTGGAGATTGCCACAAACAACAACACGTTTGGTAATGCAGGGTATCTACCCAACCTGGGCTTTAACCTGAATCAGAGCAACAATTTTCAGGACAGGTATCAGGAGAATGCCGACGGAACGTCGGTTTCCGCTTCCGGATTTCCCACATACAACCTCGCATCGGCTGTGCAGCTAAACTGGACCCTTTTCGATGGCTTCGCCATGTTTGTTCGCAAGGAGAAGCTTGGTCTGCTTCAGGAGCAAAGTCAGCAGATGCTCCGCATTGAGGTGAAGAATACCATTGCCGATATTGTTTACACGTACTACAGCATTGTTCTCCACGAAAAGCTTTTCCGCTCATACAATGAGCAGCTGTCGCTATCGCGACAACGGTTGGATGTGGCACGCGAGAAGTCGAAGATAGGGGTGGGGTTTGGCCTGCAGGAGTTGCAGGCCGAAGTGGACTTCCGTGCCGATAGCGCCCAGCTTGTGCGCCAGAGGAACCGTGTGGTAAACCTTAAGGCCGAGCTCAACATGCTGCTCATCAGAGACCCCGACGTGGAGTTTAATATAGACATGGAGATACCTGTACCCCTCACAGTTGGTGCAGATGAGGTGTATGAAAAGATAGTGAGCTGCAACGATGCTCTGGCCAATGCCCGTATCATGTCACAAATTGTGGAGTTGGAACTTCGCGAGGCAAAAAGTAGCCGTTACCCTGATGTAAACCTTTTCTCGTCATACAATTTCTCACGAACCGGAACCCCCGAGGGACAGATGCAGCTATATAGAACCCTTGGCCCCACCGTTGGTGTTGGCGTTTCGCTATCGCTGTTCAACGGGTTTAACGCCACCCGCCGCATTAGCAATGCCAGAATACTCGCTGACAACCAGCGCATAAACCTTGAAAGCTTGAGTCTAAAGTTGAAAAGCTCGGCTTTCAAAATGGTAAACGAACTGAACCAAGCCATAGAGTTGGTGCGTGTGGAAGAGAAATCGGCCTCGTTGGCACTGCAGAATACCGAGGCGGCTTGGGAGCGTTACAGGCTCGGTGCCATTTCGGATTTGGAACTGCGTGAGAGCCAGATAAAGCTGTTAGATGCCCAGACGAGGCTGCTGCAGGCGCAGATGAACGCACAGGCCGCCGAGATAGAGATTAGGTCGCTCACAGGCGAAATGGAAATATACCTTCAGTAGCGTTTTGTGTTAACTGTCGTATTGAGTTCGGAGACAGGTATCTGGAATCGACTTCAAATCGAATCTGAAACTTTGGTAATGCTTATATTCTCTCGCACTACGCAATAATATTGGCATTGTTCATTTTTTTGATAGACTAAAATAACCGATTATGCAACCGATATTACAAGGAAAAACCATATTGGTGACAGGAAGCAGTAAGGGATTGGGCTATGCTGTAGCCCACGCATCAGCCGCCGAAGGCGCCAATGTATTCATGGGTAGCCGCGATGTGGAGAAGTTGGCCCATTCTGCATCGCAAATCGCTAAAAATACGGGGTCGAATGTGCTATACAGTCCCTTGGATGTTAGCAGCTACGACTCTATTAAGCGTTGGGTAGGTGCTGCTTTGCAGCAATTTGGCCGGATAGATGGCCTGCTTGTTAATGCGGGAGGCCCCCCTGCAGGTACCCTCGAAAGCCTTACAGACCAGCAATGGCAGTCAGCATACGAATTAACCCTGCTGAGTGCGGTGCGATTAATCCGCGAATGTTTGCCTGTAATGAAGAAATCATCAGCAGGGAGCATTGTCACCATTACATCGGTTTCAGTAAAGGAGCCCATCGATATGTTGCTACTATCCAATGTCTTCCGTTCGGGGGTTACCAGCCTGGTTAAAACCCTTTCGCGCAATTTGGCATCCTACGGTATCCGCATCAATAATATTCTTCCCGGCAGGTTCGATACGGAAAGGGTCGAGCAATTGGATAGGATCATTGCCGAAAGTAAAGGGATTGGCATTAGCGAGGTACGTTCATCCTTTTTTGAACAGATTCCCCTGTCGCGCTACGGGAAACCTGAGGAATTGGGCAACCTTGCGGCATTCCTATTCTCCGAAAAAGCATCTTTTATCACGGGAGTTACCATTCCTGTAGACGGCGGGATGACAAAAACCGTATGGTGATTGGGATACTCCAGCGGCGGGCAAACTTCACCTTGCTCACATTTTGCACATTCCAACCCGTGCTTTTATGATTTTAATAGGTTCGGGTCATTCTGTGGGGTACAACTATAATATAGTCGGCTTTGCCGTGATTTTCCTCATCAAGTTGTTCGATATTATCCTGAAGTACAGTGGCAATGGTGCCCATATTGACCTTGGGCCGATACCTTTTTAGGTACCATACAATGCCTTCGTAGTTATCGGAATGGTATGTTCCATGGAAATGTAGAAAAGTTCCGTTTTCACTAAGGTTTTGACTTATATTCCATGCCATAGTGGCATCTTTAATAGCCTGTGCTTTAGGTAGATTTTGATTGTCCATATGGCCTTTGGATGGCATACCCATCATGGTTACCATGGCTTTATAGCCGGATAGTTCGGGATCATATTCAATGGGCAGAGGGGCAATATAACTTTTCGCTTCGTCCGTCAGCTTTTCAAGAGCCTCAAAACCGCCACCAGAAACCATGGCTGCATAGCGGCGAGGGATATTTGTGGCTATAAAATTAATGCCATTCTCCTTGGCAAACTCAATGATAGGCTTATAGTCGGTCTTGTAATTTGGCCATAGCCTGGCCTCGGCCTCAAACCGATTCTGATTGATGTAATCCCGAAAGTACTCGTTGATGATCAGTTGATTATCAGACTCGAACATCTCGGCTCCCAGCGTTAGGGATTTTCCTTTGGCCTCGAACATACTTGAAGCCAATTCAAGCTGTAACCAATGGGCTATGGGATTGTCGTGAAGTTCTCCGAAAAGCACTACGTCCTTTGCCATAAGGTTGTTTTTCATAGACCCATAAGCTATCTCTTCGCCATTGGCAGTATAAATGCGGTATGCATCAAGTTGTTGGGCATTTGTTACGAAAAATATTGAACAAACGATCAAAATAAAAGTTATCTTTTTCATATTTTTGTTTTTCGTAAAAATAGTAAAAACTCTGCTTGGCTGACATCGGAGTTCAACAGTAAAAAAATTTAAAAAACAACATTATGGAAGTAACCCGATTATTCGATCTGCTTGAAAATGGGAAAAAGGTGTATAGCGCCAATCCCGCTTTGGGATGTAAGCAAAATGGGCAATGGATAACTTATGGCATTTCTGAATTCATTGATTATGCCAATAACTTAAGCTATGGCTTTCTTGCCATGGGCATCAACAAGGGCGATAAGGTGATTACCGTTACCAATAATCGACCCGAGTGGAATTTTGTTGATATGGGCCTGAATCAGGCAGGGATGGTGCATGTACCGGTTTATCCTACCATAAGCAGGGAAGAGTACGAGTTTATCCTTAAACATTCCGATGCAAGGCTTGTATTCGTTTCAGACAAGCAACTTTATGAACTTATTAAACCATTGGCCGATAAAATTCCTGAAATCATAGGCGTATTCACTTTTAATGACATTCCCGGTGCTCCCGGCTGGATGGAGGTGGTGAACAGGGGTAAAGAGAACAGCACGGCAGTGTTGGAGAAACTTGCAGCTATTAAGCCTACCATTCAGCCCGACGATTTGGCTTCGATGATATATACATCCGGAACCACAGGAATGCCTAAAGGGGTTATGCTTTCGCATAAAAATTTTCTCAGCAATGCACAGGCATTGCTACCCCTTTTCGAATTGGGTCCGGGCGATAAATCTCTAAGTTTTTTGCCACTCAGCCATGTGTACGAACGATTGGTGAACTACTATTACCTGTCGAAGGGGGTAACCATTTACTACGCTGAAAACTTGGGTACCATTGGTGATAATCTGAAGGAGTTGAGCCCAACAATTTTTGTTTCGGTACCCAGGGTGCTTGAGAAAACCTACGATAAAATCATTGCCAAAGGGAAGGACTTAAAGGGTATTAAAAAGCAACTTTTCTTTTGGGCTGTAAATCTGGCCAACAGGTACAAGGAGGAGAACAACGGATTTTTTTACATGCTGAAGCTTAAATTAGCCCGTAAGCTGATTTTCAGTAAATGGAAAGAGGCTTTGGGAGGAAAACTGAGGTTTATTATCAGTGGTGGAGCGGCATTGCAATCACGGCTTGCGCGCACATTCTGGGGTGCCGGCATACCCATTTTCGAGGGGTATGGGCTAACGGAAACCTCGCCCGTGATAGCAGTAAACCATGAAGTTGAGCCCGGTAACTTGATGTTTGGCTCTGTGGGGCCAATAGTGAAGAACATTGAGGTGAAAATAGCAGAAGATGGAGAAATACTGATGAAGGGTCCCAGCCTTATGCTGGGATACTACAAGGCACCCGATTTGACGGCCGAGGTAATCGATGGTGAGGGGTGGTTCCATACTGGTGATATCGGAAAAATAGAGAAGGGTAAAATACTGGTAATCACCGACAGAAAAAAAGAGATGTTTAAAATGTCCAGCGGAAAGTACATCGCCCCGCAGGTAATTGAGAATAAACTGAAAGAGTCGCTATTCATTGAACAGGCAATGGTGGTTGGCGAGAACGAGAAGTTTGTCAGTGCCATGATTTCGCCAAATTTCAGCTTTGTACACAACTGGTGCTCGCGCCACGAAATCAACTTTGAGAACAATAGCGAATTAATACAGATACCGGAGGTGATTGCCAGATTCCAGAAAGAGATAAACTCCATTAACAGCCTGTTGGGAGAGCATGAAAAGATTAAACGTTTCCGGCTTGTGCCCGACCAATGGAGTCCGCAAACAGGCGAACTCTCCCCAACTCTTAAATTGCGTAGAAGAATTCTGTACCAAAATTACGATAGCATTCTGGTCGACATTTATCGTCACGAAAAGAATCACGAAACAAAGGGCGTGAGAGGGGAGGAGTAGATTAGGTTTCTTCGTTGCCATTAAGTTGACTTTCAGTAAAATGATTAAACCCGTCAGGGAGATAGTTCCAGACGGGTTTTTTATTATTTGGAGAATTGACAATGCAGTAGAATACCATGATTTTATCACTTGGCATTGTGCGAATTCAGCAATTCTTAGGAAAAGCTGTTACCTTTGCTGAAACATGAAACATATACAAGCATTACCTGTTAGGCGATGAATCCAACTCTTTTGCCCGATCTGTCGGCCATAATCCTCTCCTCAGGCCTCTCGGAAAGGATGGGGCAGCCCAAAGCGCTGCTGAAGTGGAACCACGAAACTACTTTTATCGAAAAGATAATCGGAGAATTTCACCGCTTTGGATGTCAACAGGTTGTGTGCATGATTAACACTGCCATCGAAATTGCTTGCACAACCTTTGATGTGCCGTCAAACGTGAAGTTTGTGGTGAACCATCACCCCGAATGGGGCAGGTTCCACTCCATCAGAACGGGGCTGGGCGCGGTGAAGGAAACGGATTTCTGCTTTATCCACAACGTGGATAACCCCTTTGTGAACAGTGCAATAGTTGAAAAACTATACGTGCAAAGGGATGGCAATAGCTGGTGTTCGCCCGTGTACAACGGTAAGGGGGGCCACCCCGTGCTTATCACCAGGCAAATTGCCGAAAGGATTTTGGGAATACACGATTTGAGCACCTCCCTTGCTGACGTGCTGAATCAATACCCAAGGGTCAGCGTTGCTATGGATGACGACTCCATACACAGGAACATCAATACCCTTGAGGATTACAAAAGATTTGTGGGTTAGGCTGAAGTGTTTGACCCGTCAATTCGCCCTGTTATGAGCGTGGATATTTCACGATGCAGGTCATCCGATACTCCGAAAACGGAGTAGTTTTTCAAATACCATTTGCCAATGATATCGTCCACAAAGATATCGCGAATGGCCATTACCAGAGGGGTTGAATTGTTGACCAGCTGGCCCATTATCTCATACCACCCCAGGTTTTCCAGCTCCATACGACCTACCTCGTCAACCACAATAACTTCGGCATCGCTTTGCGCTGCGTGATCCAACGTCTTTACACCCAGTTCGAGCCCCTGTGGGCATATGCAGAACTTGCCAAAGCGCTCCCACCCGTTGTCGCTTTCGAGCCTTAGGAATGTAGCCCTGTCACCCGTTGCGATGTCAACAATGTCGTACCCGAGAGTATGCCCATTGTCCATTACCCGTGGGGAGTAAACGCCGTGAACGGCGATATTGCGCGATTTGAGCATTTCCACCAGTTTATGCACCTGCGTGGTTTTACCCTGACCTACTGTATCGGCAATAATGAATATGGGCTTGGCAAGCCTTTGGCGTACCTCGTTGAGCCTGTACTCAACCTGCGAAATCACTTGGTGCAGAACCGATACGGGTTTTCGCGTCATTGATCTAAACTCGGGAAACAGCGCAATCATCATGGGGAGGCTTTCGAACGAAAGCTCTAAAGCTATGGGAAGCTGTCTAAACGATGTTTTCAGAAAGAAATCTCTCACCCTGGGGTTGGAAAGCTCCGTTCCCAGCACTGAGAAACCCAGGATAACAATGGCTGCTCGGAAATTCATCTGTATCCCAATCAGTAATCCGTGTGCAAGGCTTTCCCCCTGGATTTTGCTCACCACAAACGAGGTGCCCATGGTTATGAGGGCAAAGAAAATCCAGAATCGCGGTCGCGATAGCTGCCGCAAAGCCCTCTTATAGCGGATTATCCAGATGATGACAATGGTAAAAATCGATGCACCCCAGAATGGCCATCTCGAAAAGTTTAGCAGGATGAATGCACCCACAATAAGTGTGATATTAACGAAAAGCCAAGTAATCGAGTAGTCGAACGGATGCCTGTTGTTGAAGCTGTATTTGTACTCCTTAGCTTTGGAGAGCAAATTCTCCGATGTATGCTTAGCCAGCTGACGGCCAACCCTTATGCCAATGACAGCCGATAAAAATCCCAATAGAGCGTAAATCAAGGCAAGGGCTATGATGGGTGACCAAACCAAATCCACCTGAATGTTCAGCTGTTTTTGGGCATACTTGAGCAAATCGGAATAAACATTGACAATGTTAAAGCCATAATAGATGATGAAATTCAATATCTTATGGAACAGGTTCCACGACATGGCAAATATTGCCCCCAGGGTAAAACCCAAATAGGTGCGCCCAAAAATGCGTGTGAAGAGCTCGAGGAAAAGCGACTGGCTGAATATGGCCACCATGGGGCCAATGATCACTGCGCTGGGCGACATGGTTTTCATCAGGGCACAGATAAGGCCTGCCCTCCAGAAAACACCCTTTGAGGTCCACTTGAAGCTTGTGGAAACGAGGATGATTATCCCAATGGCCGTCAGTACGTTGGAACTAAAGGGGATTCGCAGGTTGTGCAAAAAGCTGCCCAACACTATTTCCGATGCAGCCCAAATGGTTCCAATGATGGAAGCCTTTATCCACTTTTCGCTTATTTCGATACGGTTACTCATTGAGGATGCAAATTTTCTTGGCGCAGTACTTAAACAGGTGGTATCCTGTGCCATATTCGCTCACAATGGTGAAAAGTCTCTCGGGGTTGTACACCCGCGATGCGCCAATAATATTCACCTTGTTGCGGAACAGGATATCGGGAATTAGGCTGCTCGACGGGCCTGTAACCACCACCTGTGTATGCGGTCCTATGGCGGCCAACAGGCCGTCAATGGTGCTGTTGACCAGCGTCAATCCGGTGATGATTACAATATCCGATTTGGGTATTACCTCTCCATAGTTCTCGGCGGGTACGTAGTACTTCTTGAATTCGTCAACCAGGGCCTCCCTATTCAGCTCCAGCACATAAAGCTTATTTTTGGTGGATGATATCCTGTGAATGTACGAGTTGAAAGCCCCGACAATGGTTATGGTTTTCTCGGAATTCAGGTCTATGAGGTCAATGGGGTCGGCATCCTCAACAATTTTATAATTGCCATTGGCAATGATGGTTGACGAAATGGCATTGAGTACGGCAATCCTCAGGGTGTCAATGAGTCCCGATTTTTTCTCCGTTTCGAACAGGGCGGTAACCCTGTGACCCACAACATTGGTGGGTGTAAAATCGCTAAAATCGCGATTTTTCCTCAGACAATGATGCTGGATATCGGGCATGGTGCTTGCAGCACCATGGCTCCCGTCCGACAGCCTGACGGCTGTGAGCAACACGCCAAATCTAACCTCATCAATGGTCAGCTGTTCAATCCGCTCGTCGTAGTTTTTCTTGATAAAATCGTAGGTCTCGTTGAGTATCATTGCCATTCAAAATTTGCTCGGTTTTCCATAAGCTTGCTCCTAACCCGACACAGAATCTGGCTTTGCCAAATATGAGGTAGCAAAGGGTTGCTCACGCTTTCCCCATGAATTTCCCCGGTTACTGGTTCAGGATGCTTGTTTCACTGTGCAAAGATGACCCTGATATACCAATTAACCAATAACAAAAATCATACTTTGGAATTTTTGCCTAATTCTGCGTTGGCAAAGGTACTACGGTTTTCGGAAGATGTATTTGGGCATTTTAGATTATTGTTATTCCCTATTAGATATGGTTGGTTGGAATGGCAATAAGTTGCGAGGGTATGGTGATGATTGGGAAAAGGGTAACAAAAGGGAATAAAAAGATGAGATTTTCGAAATGTTAATTTATGGCGGATTCAAGTCACAAATGCAACTTTTGGTTAAATAATAATTTATTCATTACAAATATAGGGTTTTCGTAATCAAATCTTTTTCTGGGTCTCTTGTTTAGCCTAGCTTCCACCCGCTTTACCTTTTCGTGTGTGATT
>JAKQEF010000096.1 GCA_029558675.1 Bacteroidota bacterium
AATCACACACGAAAAGGTAAAGCGGGTGGAAGCTAGGCTAAACAAGAGACCCAGAAAAAGATTTGATTACGAAAACCCTATATTTGTAATGAATAAATTATTATTTAACCAAAAGTTGCATTTGTGACTTGAATCCGCCAACGATTATTTTACTACTTCCAAAAAAATTCAGTAGCAACATTCATCTGCTTCCTTATCGGGACTGTTAGCATGAAGTAGTCAGCAGTCAATCTATTTGACTTTATGCCCTACGAGTACTTCGCCTCGCTTAAACGGAACATAATTGAAAAGAAAAACCATTAACATAAAACAGCCCCAAGGTGCTGAACCTTAGGGCAGTTTTTTATATGGGGCAACACGGCAATGGTCTCGGGCCAAATACCGTTTTGCAGAAAAATTACCTAATATGCTTTTTAATTTCAGGCAGTATTCTCTTGGCATCCACAGGCTTGCGAATAAAACCCCTGACCGGGAACCAGTGAGATTTTCCTTTTTCGTCCATGTAGTCGATACCCGCAGTTCCATCGGAAATATTATGTAGTAAGAGTACCTGCAAATCCTTAAAATTTGGGTCTTGCCTATACTCCCTGGCCATTTCCTGAACGCTGGCCTTGGAAGTTACAAGTATATCAATGGATGATTGCATCAGGAATGGGATATCGGCGAATTCAGGACTGCTGAGCATCTCCTGTGCCAATTCAAATCCCTCGTAGTGTGTGGTCATCATCACATCAAGGATAGCCAGATTTGGCTTCAACTCACGAAGTTTTTTAAGCCCTTCGTTTTTGTTCATGGCCGAATGCACCTCGTAGCCCTCCTTGGTGAGGATGGCTTCGATAATCGTAATGACATCAATATCATCGTCAACTATTAAAATTTTCTTTTTGGCTTCCATATTACAAGTATGATTTGTTATTCGTTTGCTATAATTTTCTACGTACTTTTATGACTTTCTATTCAATACTATCCCAATCCTATGTCCAATTATTATTCAGCAAAAATAAACGTTTCGGGCAAATAGGCAACTTATTTGCATCTTTATTTCAATCATTTTCCACAAAAGGCTCAACTCATGTTACGGCCGTTGAATTTAACGATGAAGCATAAGAAGGCTGAATCATACTTAATTAGAACCCTGATACCCATAGATCTGTTGTCTGTTTTTTCTACACAACCATTTGTATATTACTGGATAAGAGTCATTTCGTTTATCAAATGGGTTGCCCCTGCGTATTTCTCGATGATGAAAAGGGCATAGCGAATATCGATGGATATGTTGCGGCACATGGCGGGGTCGAACATAATGTCGCTCATGGTTCCCTCCCACACCCGATCGAAATTTACTCCCACCAGATGCCCTTGGGCATTGACTACCGGGCTACCCGAATTGCCCCCAGAAGTATGATTGGTGGCAATGAAGGATACCGGAACGGTACCGTTCACCGCCCATCTGCCATAGTCTTTCGCTTTGTGCAGTTCCAATAGTTTGGCGGGAACTTCA
Organism: Bacteroidota bacterium; assembly: GCA_029558675.1. Lineage (GTDB taxonomy): Bacteria > Bacteroidota > Bacteroidia > Bacteroidales > Tenuifilaceae > MWFE01. Next base: position 1,502 of record JAKQEF010000096.1, read on the forward strand.
TAATCGTAAACACCCATTTGCGATTTTTCAACAATCCCTTCAAGTGTTGTATAGTAAAGATAATCAACGGCATCGCATGGAGAATACCCTTCAACATTGCCGTAGGCAACCCTTAGAGTGAAATTGGCATCGGGGTAAAAAATCCTATTGGGTTGCATCTCCATCAACCCCTTCATATATGTCCTATACAGCACTGTCAGTTCATCATTTACCAGTTGGAATGGGATAACCACCTTTTCATTGAAGAGGCTGTCAAACTGTGCGTTTAGCGTATATACCAAATCCGTTTTCATGTAATTGGCAGCCTTCCTGTCGAAATTGGAAAGGTAGTATATCAACTTGGTACTATCGGCAAACAGGCTTTCATTAAAGTATTTGGCCGTAATCTTCTGCCAGTCACCATTGTATTGCTGAATAAGGCCCTTAAGTGCCTTAGGTTGTAAACTATCGGCAAGCTGCTCAGACAGGTATCTCATCATCATTTGAAAGATATCCCTATCGATGGGCGAATAGTAATCCTTGTAGAACCTTCGGGTGCTGGCAATTAAACCCTTACTCTGCTTCTCTATCAGTGCCAAGTCGGGTTCGCTGCCGGTATAATATTCCTCAACCAGCCGGGTAAATTGTAGGGCAAAACGGTTGATTTCAACCGCAGCAAATGCTTCTCTTCTCAGGTCGTCGGCTTTGAGGTAATGCTCCCGCTGACGATATAGCTCGCTAAATCGGGGTAACAGGTACCCGTACTCCTCAAACCTTTCAGGTGTTTCATTGACCCATTGGGCAAACTGCTGTTCCAACGCTTCCTTTTTTTCTATGGTATTCAACCTAATCAAACCGTTTCGCTCGCCTATCCACTTTTTCCATGCGTTGGCAACTCCGGCGTGTTTACTGGCATACTTAATTCTAACGGTATCATTGCTCATCATATAGTTTTTCATAATATCCAGGCGGGTTTGCCTTAATGATATTTTAACCGGATTTGAAACGTTGGCCACCTGATGAACTGCCTGTAAAGTAATGTACTGCTCGGTTCGAGCAGGATAACCGTACACCATGGTGAAATCTCCTGCACTGATGCCTTTGGTTGATATGGGAAAATATCGCTTTGGCTTGTAGGGAATATTTTCAGCCGAGTATGGCGCGGGTTGGTTATCCTTATCGGCGTAAACCCTGAAAAGGGAAAAATCGCCGGTGTGGCGGGGCCAGGTCCAGTTGTCGGTATCGCCGCCAAACTTCCCGATGGATGACGGCGGTGCGCCCACCAGGCGCACATCGGAATAGACTTCGTACACAAAGAGGAAGTACTGGTTGCCATAGTAAAAGGGCTCCACGCTTGCGGTAAGGTTGCTGTTGGCAATGGCCGAATCGGCAATGGTTTTAGAGTTGGCCTGGATGATGGATTGGCGAATTGCCTCGTCCATATCCGATTCAACGCCCTGCAATACCCTTTGGGTAACGTCTTCAATACGATTTAAAAAGGTAACCGACAGTCCCGGACAGGGTAACTCCTCTTCCATACTCATGGCCCAAAACCCCTGGCTGAGGTAATCGTGTTCAACCGAAGAGTGGTACTGAATCATTCCGTACCCGCAATGGTGATTGGTTATCAACAGCCCGTTGGGCGAAATCAACTCGCCCGTACATCCCCTGCCAAACATTACAATGGCATCCTTCAGACTGGGCTGATTGATGCTGTAAATATCCTCAGCCGTAAGTTTGAATCCCTTTGCCTTCATGGCATCCAGATTATACTTTCCCACCAGCAGGGGAATCCACATACCCTCGTCAGCGTAAACGGAAGGGAATAGGAGTAGGCTAAATGCTACAATAAATGATAAACGCTTCATTCTTAATGTTTTTTTATTGACAATAAATTAGTTTAACCAATAAAACTTTACAAAAGTTTTAAATAACTCAACCATCGACAAACGCCAGCAGTTCAGCATACAATGTCTGCAACGGCAACCCCATGACGTTGTAGAACGACCCCTCAATCCGCTCAACCCCAATGCAGCCAATCCACTCCTGAATACCGTATGCTCCGGCCTTATCGTAAGGGCGGTAATTATCAACATAATACTCTATTTCACTCCGGCTAAGCTTGCGGAAAAAAATGGTGGTGGACACATGGAAAAGCCTCGTTTTTCCGAGGCCCGCCAAACAAATCCCTGTAACTACCTCATGCCGGTCGTCAGATAGTTGCCCCAGTATCTCAATGGCATCCTCCCTGCTCTCAGGTTTACCCACGATTCGGTTTTTGCACCAAACAATGGTATCGGAGGTGATAAGTATTTCGTTATCCTTAAGGCTATTCAGCAATCTGTCGGATTTCTTTTTAGCCAGATATTCGGGGACTTCTGTATATAGCAATCCTTCAGGATGGGTCTCATCGTCATCGTTGGTTACCCTGACCTCAAATGGGATATCCAGCTGGTTTATCAACTGCTGCCTGCGTGGCGATTTGGAGCCAAGAACGATTTTTTTCCCATTTAGTTTATCCTTCAGAATCATCTCACGAACAGGATTTCAGGTCAATACACTGCTATATAATCGTTTGGCTAAACCACCATAAATCGGAAAAAAATTGAATAGATTAACCCGATGAGCATAACAAACTTCGACAGGGTGCTTACAGCATGAAAATGCTTCTTATCCTCTGCAAAAAGCAGTTTCACCAGCAGCACGAAGATTGGAATAATCAATCCCGCGATAAGGTATATGAACGTGAAGTAATCGAACTGACCATCGGGAAGGAAGTTAAGGTATGCTCCAAACAGGTAGGCAAGTGAAACGATTGTAAACAGGAGAATCCCCGATGCCGCAATCTGGCTTTTCCTAACCCCCATGACAACAGGAAGGGTGTTACGTCCATACTCAATATCGCCCTGAAAATCTTCAATATCCTTCACTATCTCCCTAAAAAGCGTGAGCAGAAAGGCAAATAGTGCATACCCGCCAACCCAGTAAACCACATCGTTAAATATTAAGTTGTTTAAAATTATCCTGTCCCAGTATGCCACGTGTAGCCTGATTAGCTCGGCAAGCAATGCCAATAAAGGTACAAGAGCCGTGAGTGCCGCTACGATCAGGTTTCCTATGAGGAACTGACGTTTATAGAGGGTTGAATAGAACCAAAGCAGCCCAACGATGAGGATAAAGAAAAGGGTAAAGAGGGGTTTTCCAACGCCTATGGAAGCAATAAAGCCCAGAATAATGCCCAAAATACTCAATATCCAGTGAATGATAATCACCAACCTGTGCGACAGGTTGCGCCCAACGATTACCGTATGGGGGCGATTCACCAGGTCGGTTTTGGTATCAAAATAATCGTTGATGGCATAACCCGCTGCAGTGATGAAAACCGTGGCCAGGCAAAGGGCGAGGAAGGTCCACTCGCCAAGTTGTAAATCCATTCCCTTGCGATGCAGTAATGGCTGAATAATAAAAAAACGCATAAGGTACATGGTTGCTGCAACGATGAGCAAATTTTTAAACCTTACTACCCTTAGCACACTTTTCAACATCGCTTTACTGCATATAGTTTTTATCCATCAACCACAGCCCCTTGAGTTTGAGCACCTGCTCTATCACATCGCGAACGCAACCTTTACCCCCACCAAATGATGAAATGTAAGTTGATATTTCCACAATTTCGGGGGCAGCATCGGCAGGGCAAGTGGGAAACCCCACCCTCTGCATCACCTCATAATCGGGCAGGTCATCGCCCATGTATAGGATTTGCGAAAACTCAATTCCATGCTTCAGACAAAAATCATTCAATGCTTCCACCTTATCGGATGCCCCAAGGTAGATATCGGCAACTCCAAGGCCCTTGAAGCGTTCACGAACTGACTCGCTGGTGCCGCCCGAAATGATGGCCACAGGAAAGCCTTGCCTAATGGCCTTGTGCACGGCATACCCGTCGCGTGTATTGGAAGTGCGTAGCAGCTCACCCGAAGGGTGAATCAGCACGGTGCCATCGGTAAAAACACCGTCAACATCGAATGCAAAAGCTTTCACATGGTGCAGCTGTTCCTTAAAATTTTTCATTGGCTGTTAACATCTGTGCTACCTATCCTGCTTAAAATTTAAAATGCTGGTGCTCATCGCCATGTATATATCACGGATATCCTCATCCAGGGAGGTGAGCAATGCCACATGATTCTTGATTATATCCGAGTCGCCCCTGATGGCTGGACCTGTCTGGGTTTCAACAGGATTAACATCAAACGCTTTGGCGATGGTTTCCATTACTAGGGGTTTGAGGGTTTCAAAAGGGATGCCCTTTTCCTGAACGATTAAATAGCTAATTGCCAGCATATGGTTAACAAAATTGCAGCCAAAAACACCTGCTATGTGCAACCACCGCCTGGTTTCCGAATCCATGTTCAGCGGTTTGCCTCCAATGGATAGTGCAACATCAAAAAGCAAATTCTGCACCTCCTGCGAGGAGGATTCAATACAAAACGGCGTACCGCTGAAATTCAATTCCCTGATTTTGGAAAATGTTTGGAACGGATAAAACACACCGTAACTATCTGACACTTTTGATAGTACATTTAATGCAGTGCTTCCACTGGTGTGCACAACCGTTCCTTTGAGCTTGGGCAATTCTCCTGACAAAAGTGTTATGGACGAATCGGGAATACAAAGCATGTATAGCTGCGCATCCCTGTTAATTTCCGATGCATTAAGCACATATTCGCATTGCAGAATTTTTGCCAACCCGGCCGCATTCTCCTTTGTGCGGCCTAAGATTTGAACAATTCGATGGCCGTTTCTTTTCAACTCTCTCGAAAGGTGAAAAGCAACATTGCCACTTCCAATTATCACTATATCAAGATTCTTAGAGTTTTTTGGGGGCATGGTTTGGGCTAATTAAGAGATGACTAATATAGTGGTTTATTTTTAATCGCTCAATAACCGATTGAAACATGCATTAGAATAAAAAAACGCTTTATTCGCTCCTCCTCCTTACGGAGAACATTTTCGCAAAGATAAAACTGAGTTCACCAAACAGAAAACATTATGTTATTTCGGTTTTAAAAATAATAAAACATTTGCACAAATAATATATCGCTGTTAATCTGAATGTTAATACAGTAAAACTAAAGAACTAAGGGGTAAAAGTGGAACAAAACCCTACTTTAACCCATTTTTTTTATATTTGTACGCTTATTTGACAAAGGGATTTTTTAACGTAACGCTTGGTATCACTCATATTTACCTTAGTTTTTGAAACTATTACTAACCAACTATTATAAAAATTCTACGCAATGAAGATTTTAGTTTGTATCAGCAATGTACCTGACACAACAACCAAGGTAAAATTTACCGACAACAACACCAAGCTCGACTCCACGGGTGTTCAGTGGGTAATCAACCCCTGGGATGAGCTGGCTCTTACCCGTGCGCTAGAGCTGAAAGACAACCCCGCTTCGGGGGTCAAGGGAGTAACCGTAGCCCATGTTGGCCCGGCATCATCGGAGCCCACCATTCGCAAGGCTTTGGCCATCGGTGCCGACGATGCCATTCGGGTCAATTTCGAGCCCACCGAGGCCTACCAGGTGGCTACACAGCTGGCCGAAGTGATTAAGAACGAACCGTTTGACATAATTCTCTGCGGAATTGAGTCCAGCGATTACAACGGGTCAACGGTGGGCAGCATGCTGGCCGAATTCCTAAATGCTCCCTCGGTATCTGCCGTTTCGGGTTTAAATGTGGAGAATGGCGAAGCCACCATCACCCGTGATATTGATGGCGGAAAGGAGACCGTTTCGGTTCAGAAGCCGTTTGTAGCCATTGTACAAAAGGGCATTGCCAAAGAACCCCGTATTGCAGCCATGCGTGGAATTATGCAGGCACGCACCAAGCAAATCAAGGTAGTTGAACCTGTTGGCGTTTCCCCTCTAACCGAGCTGATTGAGTTTGAGCCTCCAAAACCTCGTGCCAAGTGCATTTTCGTTGATGCCGAGAATCCCAAGCAGCTGATTGAGCTGCTGCAAAACGAGGCTAAAGTAATCTAACCTATTTCTTAACTTAATCTAAAATACAATAACATGTCAGTACTAGTATTCGCTGAAAACTGGGACGGAAATTTCAAGAAGCTCTCATTCGAACTTGTATCATACGCTGCAAAGGTTGCCGAGATGACAGGAACCACTGCAACCGCACTATCCATAGGTCAGGTTAGCGACGACGAGCTGAAAAAGCTGGGGAACTACGGTGCCAAGAAAATCATCAGCCTGAAAAGCGACCTGCTAAAGAACCTCGACAGTCAGGCATATACCGCCGCCATTGCCGAAATAGCCCAAAACGAGGGTGCAAAAATCATCGTATTGGCCAACAACAACATGGGCAAATCCATTGCCCCCAGATTGTCGGTGAGGCTTAAGGCTGCCATCGGTTCGGGAACAAATAAACTACCCCAGAGTATCGATCCCTTTGTGGTTTACAGAAAGGTCTATTCGGGCAATGCCTTTGCCCATGTGAAACTCAACTCGGAGATTAAGATTTTAACGCTGATGCAAAACTCGTTTGACCCCGTTGAAACAGCCAATGAGGCCTCCATTGAAGAGAGGGAGGTTAGCATCGATGGTGCATTGGTTAAAACACAGGTGAAAGATGTGCAGAAGCAAACCGGCAAGCTGCTGCTAACCGATGCCGAGATTGTTGTATCGGGAGGACGGGGAATGAAATCGCCCGACAACTGGGGTCCGCTGGTTGAGCTGGCCGACCTACTGGGAGCAGCCACAGCATGCTCCCGCCCGGTATCCGATGAGGGATGGCGCCCTCACGAGGAGCATACCGGCCAAACCGGAAAGATTGTGGCACCAAACCTTTACATTGCCGTAGGCATCTCGGGTGCTACTCAGCATTTGGCAGGTGTGAGCGCATCCAAATATATTGTTGCCATCAACAGCGATAAGGATGCCCCCATTTTCGAGGCAGCTCAGTACGGCATCGTTGGCGATGCCGCCAAAATTCTTCCTCAGCTTGTAAATGCTGTAAAAGAGGTAAAGGCCAAGTAAAGCCACGAGCACAATGCATTGGCCCAAATCAAGAAGCTGATGCCAATTTCGCTCGTATGGCGCTGATTTTTTTAAATAACTGATACACTATGGTTTCACAAATAATTTTTGCCATTGCACTTCTCATCACCCTGAGCATCTTCGCGTTCACCACGTGGCGATACGTAAGGCTATTCATGCTTACGCAACCTGCATTTCGGGTTCGCAACTTTGGCAAGCGTTTCGGGTTGATGATGAAGGTGGCCATAGGCCAAACCAAGATGTTTCGCCGCCCCATTCTTGGACTTATCCATGCTCTGGTTTTTTGGGGTTTTCTGGTTATCCTGATAGGAAGCATTGAAATGGTAAT
>JAKQEF010000122.1 GCA_029558675.1 Bacteroidota bacterium
GAATCGTTTCTCGTTCCTGAAGGGCTTCTAATACAACTTTTGTCTTAAAACCCGATGTGTGATGTTTTCGCTTTTTCATAACAACAAGTTTAGTGATTTTTCAAACGATACTTGTTGTCTAAATTTTGGGGGTAATTATACTTGGCCTGCAAGAATAGACTGACGGCAGTGCAATTGCTGCCGAACGGAGACTGGGAAAACTTTCAATAGTGGCGAAGCCACATAGTTACAATATAAAGGATAAAACCACCCGTGGTGGGTGAGTACGGTGTTTTACCTTAGGTTAACCCCAATAAGGTGGATGAACTCCTCCCTTGTTTTTATCTCGGAAAGGAAGATGCCGGTAAAGGCAGAGGTAGTGGTAACCGAGTTCTGTTTCTGCACCCCCCGCATCTGCATGCACATGTGAGCCGCCTCAATAACCACAGCTACCCCGTAGGGGTTTAAGGTCTCCTGGATGCAATCACGAATTTGAACGGTGAGCCTTTCCTGAACCTGCAGCCTTCGGGCATATGCCTCCACAACCCTCGCAATCTTGCTCAGACCGGTGATGTACTCGTTGGGGATATAGGCCACATATGCCTTGCCGTAGAACGGTATCATGTGATGCTCACACATGGAGTAAAGCTCAATATCCTTCACAATCACCATGTGACGGTAATTCTCCTTAAACTTGGCCGACTTAATAATCTCATAGGGGTCTAAGTTGTATCCATGCGTCAGGTACTGAATGGCTTTAGCCACCCTAATGGGAGTTGTCTGAAGGCCCTCGCGCTGAGTATCCTCGCCAAGCAGTTTTAGGATTTCCATGTAATGCTCAGCCAACTTCAGGGTAGTTTCGGCATTCCAACGCTCAACCCGTTCGTAGCCTTCATTCTCATTCTTGAGAATCCCGTCATTTATCGACTCTAAATTCATCTACAAATACTATAAAAATTATCCTGCAAAAGTAGCTAAAATAGGGCAACCCAAACCTTAAACAGCGATTATTAAGCATAATAAGGTTGCGAATATGACGAAGGTCAGGGGAAAACGGCTAATGGTACTGGAGATGTCCGGAAGGAAGAAATCTCTACAATCTCTGCAACATCTCTTCCATTATTCTGGTCATTTTTTGTTCTGCCTGCTGACCAATGCGCTGAACCTCCTCGTGGGTAATCTCCACAATTTTCCCCGGCACACCCAAATCGGTTATTATGGAGATGGCAAAAACCGGAAGTCCCATTTGGCGGGCTACGATAACCTCGGGGACGGTTGACATGCCAACAGCATCGCCGCCAATAATCCTAAAATATTGATATTCTTTTGGCGTTTCGAAAGTGGGGCCTGTAGTACCCACGTAACAACCAACCTGCGTTTTAACGCCCTGTTTTGCAGCAATCTCCTGGGCCAATGCGATAAGGCCATGATCGTAGGGTTGGCTCATATCGGGAAAACGAGGGCCAAGCTCATTATCGTTTGGTCCAATCAGCGGATTGGGTATCAGGTTAATGTGATCGTTGATAATCATTAAATCTCCTATTTCAAAATAGGGGTTAACTCCCCCACTGGCATTGGAAACAAAAAGATGCTTAACGCCAAGAAATTTCATGACCCTTACCGGGAAAGTAACCTCTTTAATGCTATACCCCTCGTAAAAATGGAATCGTCCCTGCATGGCAACCACACGCTTGCCTCCCAGAGTGCCAAAGATTAAGTGCCCTTTGTGCCCCTCCACAGTGGATACGGGGAAATTGGGGATATCGGCATAGTTGAGTACCAGCTGATCCTTTATATCTCTAACCAGCCCGCCCAGCCCTGTTCCAAGGATTATTCCCACCTCGGGAATGCTATTAACCCTGCTCTTTATATAGGTTACTGTTTCTTTTACTTTTCCTAACATAGCCTTCGATTTGGTTAATAAACTGTTGTTCTGTATCGATATCAAAAATCACCTCAATGGGTATAAAATGGAAAATATCCTTTTGAAAGCCCTCCATACCTTCCATTGCCCTCAATCTGGCAGCATCCTTCTCAGTTGTAAGGATAGCCTTATGCTGCGAGGTAATCTTTGAAAAACTTTCAAAGATAGCTTTTATATTCTTTTCGCTATACCTGTGGTGGTCTGGAAAAGCTATGCAGTCAACCACATCATAGTTCGATTTTACATAGTCGAAAAAGGGTAAAGGATTTGCAACCCCTGCAAAGGCAAGTACTTTCAACTTTGAGTTGAATTCTATTGCAGGAAAATCGCCCTTAAAAATGGGCAAAGGGCTACCGTAGCTTATGGATGAAAAGAAAATAGCCTGGTACGGAAAAAGGTTTAAATCCTTGATAATTAATCGCTTTTCAATGGGCTTAATGGTTTTAGGGCATTTGGAGACCACCACGCAATCGGCGCGGTGGAGCTCCGAAAGGCTATCGCGTAGCCTTCCCAAGGGGAGGAAAAAATCCTTGGTTATCATATTGTTGAAGTCGGTAAGCACTATGGAGTACCCCGGTTTAATCCACCGATGCTGAAAAGCATCATCGAGAATAATAATCTCAGTATCGGGCTGGTGGTGGATAATGGCATTTGCTCCCCTCACCCTATTGCCGTCAACGGCAACCAGAACCTCAGGGAACTTGGTCTTTATCTGCAATGGCTCATCACCCACTTCCGTGGCAGTGGAATGTACCTCAACAATCCGAAAACCTTTGGTTTTTCGTTTATACCCCCGGCTAAGCAACGCCACTCTGTACTTGGGCGAGAGAACCCTGATCAGAAACTCAACATGTGGAGTTTTTCCCGTCCCTCCCACCGTAAGATTACCCACGCATATGGTTGCCCTGTTCACGGGAATCGACCTAAAGAATTTCAAATCGAAAAGCAGGTTTCGGGTTTTGACCACCAATCCGTAAATCATTGCCAATGGGGCTGCTATCAACTTAAGCATGAGGGTCGGTTTTTCCGTTTAATTACGCCAAAATACAACCTAAAAAAAATCTTTCCAAAAAGTAATTGCAAAGATTGGTTTTTTCAACATACCCGTCCATTTAACAATGGAACAGGGAAAGCCAGTATTCAAGGAAATAAAAAAAAGGGAGGATGTTTCAACTCTCTCGAAACACCCTCCCGTTATACAAATTGTTTTAGTAAACCTCTATTTCGTATGGCATGCGGGCAATAATGCCACGTGTACCGGCCAATTTTAAAAGGTAATCGTAATACTTGTACGACATTCCAAGTTCGTCCTTAAATAGTTGTGCTTTTACCGATCCGGAAAAACTCTCCATTATGATTTCAAATGGATCCTTTTGTTTGGGCAGTTCCGTAATCCTGTAATTCTCCAATCCGGCTTTCTCGGCAGCCAATTCTATGGCCCTTTCAAGGCCGCCAAACTCATCAATCAACTTAATCTGCATGGCATTAATACCGCTCCAAACCCTGCCCTGCCCTATATCATCAACCTGTTGAGTGGTCATGCCCCTGCCGTTGGCCACATGCCCGATAAACACTGAGTATATATCCTCAATGCCTTGCAGCATGTAAGCCTTTTCCTCGGCGGTCATTGGCCGGTAAACGGAGAGGATATCGGCATACTTGTTGGTATTCACCACGTCGATATTGATCCCCAACTTCTTGTTCATCCCTTCCTTCACGTTGGGTATCATTCCCAATACTCCGATGGATCCCGTAATAGTAGTGGGATTTGCCACAATGGCATCGGCACTGGCAGCAATATAGTAACCACCCGAAGCCGCCACATCGCCCATGGAGACAATGACAGGCTTTACAGCCTTGGCAAGGGTCATCTCACGTAGGATTATTTCTGATGCCAGCGCACTCCCACCGCCTGAGTTCACACGTAGGACAATGGCCTTGATACTGCTGTCGCGTCGTGCCTCGCGAATGATCCTTCCATAGCGGTCGCCTGCTATATCCGATTCACCGCTATCGCCGTCAATAATGCTCCCCAACGCATACACAACGGCAATCTTGTCCTTTGCCAACCCTTTGTGCTTGCGGGGTGCCGGCACTTTGATGTACTGATCAATGGAAACAGAATTGATATCTTTTTCGGGTTTGGTGTTGGTCAACTCCTTCAACCTGTCGATAATCTGATCCTTGTAAACAAGGCTATCCACCATGCCATTCTCGTAGGCCGATTGAGCATTCCATATTTTCAGGTTATTGGCCATGAGGTTTAACTCATCTACGCTGATATTCCTAGCCTCAGAGATTTCCTTAAGCCAATGGTTCCAAATAGAACCAACATAGGTTGCAATCTGCTCACGATTCTCGGGACTCATTTTATCGAGCATGAAAGGCTCCACCGCCGATTTGAATTTTCCATGGCGTATGATCTGCATTTCGACACCCAACTTCTCCAGGGCATTTTTAAAGAACATCACACTGCTGCTCAAGCCAGTCCACTGCATGTTTCCCTTAGGGTTGATATATATGCTGTTTGCAATTGAGGAAAGGTAGTAGTTCTTATGCCCGTAATTATTGCTATAGCTAACAATGAATTTCCCCGACTCCTTGAACTTGATCAGTGCATTCCTAATCTCTTCAATGGTAGCCAATCCGGCAGGGATATTCTCATTCTCAAGGTAAATACCCAAAATATTGGGGTCTTCTGTAGCGATTTTTATTGCCTTAAGAATATCGTTCAACCCAAGGCTGGTAGTAGGTTTCATGCTCAGGTAATCGAACCCTTGAAAGGGATTCTTCGACCCTCGGTCTTCAATGGTGTTGTTGAATTTCATAACCAGCAGCGAGTTTTCTTTAACCTCAACCGCCTTTTCCGACTTTGAAACTACTGTACCGACAATGCCAATGAAGAGCAGGAAGATCAAAAAGAAGGTTAGCAGCAACCCTACTACGGTAGCCAATAAATATTTAAAAAAACTTTTCATAATGGTATGGTTTTGAGATTAATAATTAGTAGATGGTGATATTGATCACAAATTTAACAAATTTTCAACAATTATTTGATTTATTGATTTCTTTTGTAACCTTTGTACTTTTGTGAAAAAGGCTATGCATACTGTTTATCTTATCTTTGGAGGGAATATTGGTAATAGGGAGGGATACCTGCAGCAAGCACGGGAGTTAATCTCTCAACAGATTGGCGAAATTGTTTCCTCATCCGATATATTCGAATCCGAACCCTGGGGGTTCGACCATCATGTGGCCTTCCTCAATCAAGTTTTGGAAGTAAGGACAACCCTTTCAGCATTGTGCATGTTTGATATATGCCAGGAGATTGAAAAATCACTTGGGCGCGACATGCTGACTTCGGGTTACAGGCCTCGTACCATCGATATTGACGTTCTCTTCTTCGATGATTGTATATTCACCCTTCCGCCATTGATTGTACCTCATAAACTGATGCATAAGAGGATGTTTGTCCTTGAGCCATTGGCTCAAATTGCTCCACACTTCACACATCCCATCTTTGGGCTGTCCATTGCCGATCTTAGGGAGGCATGCACCGATCCCTTGAAAGTATGGCGCTTTGAGAAGGTTGCCGAACAGGTATAGGGATTAGCCCACTATTCCTGAAAGTTAAAGATAAATGATGCCTGGTATTACTTTCCGCCATATGCCAAATCGCCAGCATCGCCCAGTCCCGGGACGATGTACGATTGTGCGGTCATCTCATCATCAATAGCTCCAAGCCAAAGCGTTATGCTTTTGTTTGGCAGGTTCTTCATGGTGTACTCAACCCCCTCTTTAGAAGCGATGATAGACGCAATATGGGTGTATTTTGGTTCACCCCTCTCCATAAGGGCATTGTAGGCCAATACCATGGAAGCCCCCGAGGCCAGCATGGGATCGACGATTATAAGCACCTTATCGGTAATGTTCGGGCACGATAGGTGCTCGAATTGAATTTTAAATGACCCATCCTTGCTATACTTGCGGTAGGCCGAGATAAAGGCATTTTCGGCGCCATCGAAAAAGTTCAGAAATCCGTTGTGCATAGGTAAACCTGCCCTCAGAATGGAAGCAATAACCACCCCATCGGCAGGGAGAAACATTTCGGCAATGCCCAATGGTGTCTGTGCCTGAGCCCTCTCATACTGCAGCTCCTTGCTGATTTCGTATGCGAATATCTCGCTGATTCGTTCGAGATTTTTCCTGAACCGCATGCTATCCTTTTGAATATCAGCGCATCTTATTTCGTAGATAAATCTGTTGAGGATGGAATTGTTCTGCCCTAGGATCTTTATCATCGCCAATTTAATATTAGGTATTACCTGCTTTTTATAGCATGCCAAAATACAAAAAATTTGAGAAAGTAAGGCTCTTTACCATTAACCATTCTAAAATGTCAGATTCACAGCCATCATCCATCATATCATATGGTTGTCAGCCATGGAAAAGCATTGGTTTCCGGTAACGATAACATGGTCCAACAGCTTGATATCAAAAGTGGTGGACGCCGCCTTCACCTTCTGGGTTATGCTTACATCATCATCACTCGGGTTGTGATTCCCTGAAGGGTGGTTGTGGCAGAGTATGATTCCCAGCGCATTGTGTTCCAGTGCAGTTTTCATTAACTTTCTAACATCCACCACTGTGGCCGTGAAGCCACCCTCGCTAATCCTTACCCTATCAATAATCCGATTATTGCGATTCAGCAGCAAAATCCAAAACTCCTCATGGGGTAAATCGGCAAGCATTGGCTGAAAAAGTTCAATCACATCCATGCTCGAGGTAATTTGCTTTTTGTGAAGCACTTCAGTGCTTTTGCGCCTTCGCCCCAGTTCAAGGGCTGCCATTATTTTCACCGCCTTTGCCTTACCAATCCCTTTGATGTCGGTCAATTCCTTAAGGCCTAATTTACCCAGCTCGTTCAGATTATTACCAACTTTTGTTAGGACTCGCTGTGAGAGCCCCACGGCGGTTTCATTTTTCGTGCCTGTGCCAATGAGTATGGCCATCAACTCAACATCGCTAAGGGCCGAAACCCCCTTGCTCATCATCTTTTCCCGGGGTCGATCGTCTAAAGCCCACTCCTTTATGGTCAGAGGCCTATTTTGCTGTTCCATTTACCTTGCCATTTTGATAGCCAAGTTAGCAATAAATAGCCGATTGCCTTGGAAAAGGCAATAAAAAAAGCTCACCCCGAAGAGTGAGCTTGGAAAAAAACACCTAAAACTACTGAAGGCTATTCACGTGAAGGCTCAGCGAACTTTTCAGGTTTGCAGCCTTATTCTTATGGATAATATTCTTCTTGGCCAATTTATCCAACATCGATGAAACCTTTGGGAACAATTCCTGAGCAGCAGTTTTCTCAGTTGTTCCCCTCAACGCTTTAATGGCATTACGGGTCGTTTTTGCATAATACCTGTTGTGAAGCCTTTTGGCTTCAGTCTGTCTGCTTCGTTTTAATGCTGATTTATGATTTGCCATAGCACCTTGTAGATTTGTAAATAATTGTAGCCCGTAGGGGAATCGAACCCCTGTTACCAGGATGAAAACCTGGCGTCCTAACCCCTAGACGAACGGGCCATAAGTAAGAAAAGAATCTCTAACAACTTTTTTAAAGCGGCTGCAAAGATAATGGAAAAAAAGTACTTGCAAAAGAATTTGTAGATTTTTTATAAAAACTACCGTAACGTGTATCGTAACGAAAGCCCGGCATTGAACCAAGGATATAATTCGGGTATTATCGATACAATGGGGCTCAGATCCAGGCTGAGAGAAATGGGGATATCAGGAAACACATACTCGGCTCCGAAAATACCATCGACACCTAAAAACAGCTTCTGTTCATCAGTTCTTGAGAACGGGTTCCCACCGGAAGCCTTGGCCATACCAATGTGAGCACCCCCGCCATAGTACCAGTTAAACCCAGGGGCATCTTTAATGGGAACATGAATCTGGTAAAGTGCCGTAAAACCTAGCCCCCAACTACCAAACGACAGTACACCTTCAACAGCTGAAGAACCATCCAGAAATTGCTTAACGGTTAATCCCGAGGGGTACCCCCCTCTTAAACCTAAACCCGTTTTGTAGCTCTGCTGCGAAAAGCCGTTAAAAGGGAAAAATAACGAGAAGCAAAACAGAACGCAGATAACCTTTTTTTTAAATTCCATATTCAGAGTTGAAAAAATGATGTACATAAAAAATGCTAAATGTCAAAATCCAGATCTTCACAATCATCACTCTTGGGGCAAACTACCTTGTAGTACTTCGATAAAGCCTCTTCCTTCGTATCATCATCATCCGGTACAATTTTTTTAAAACCCAACCTTTTTAACGATGCCTTGGCCGCTTTATTGTTTTCACCTGCCTCGACGACAACAACACGAAAGTGCTTCGTTTTATTGGCCCAGCAAAGTATCGCTTCCATTGCCTCGGTGGCAAGACCCTTTCGTCTATAGGGTGGTTCGATGCTGAAAAATATTTCCACCTCGCCGTTGGCATTGGGCTTCCCATTGAAGGTAAACATACCAATTATGGTTTTTACATCCCTTAAAATCATAAGCCACAGGGTGTAGAAAAGGTAATCGATGCCTGTCGATTTCCATATGTCGGGCTCTCTCTCGATCATTTCCACAATCTCTTCCCTATACGCATCGTTAAGTTCAACCTTTGTCACCTGTAAATTCGCCTGCTTTTCAAACTCGCTTCGCGATTTGACGAATATTTTCATTTCGACCGAGGTCAATGGGAGTACGTCTAATCTTCTACTTTTGAGTTTCATAGGCTCTCCGTTTTAGCTTTATTAAAAATCCATGTAACAACTGGGAAAATCATCATCCTCTGTGATGGACGTTGCCAGCTCGGAAACATCGATTCCTGAGAAATTGCCCGATGACATCATGAGCAGGTTGACATTATCCCAGAAAGAATTGAGAAGGTGATCGTGAAGCAGAGCAGGGTCGGTGAATACAATCAGGTGAGGATTGTCAAATTTCTGCTTCACCATGCCCGGATCTATAGAGGGTAATTTTTTGTGCTCCAGGGTCGTTGGGTTGTAGTACACAATGGGTATATCAGCCTCGTCGAGCGTCCCTTTGTACTCGTTTAAAAATTCGGGATTGAGGCTGCTAAAGGTATGCAGTTCGAGGCAAGCCACCAGCTTTCGATAGGGGTACTGGTCTTTGACAGCCTTAACCGTTGCCAAAACCTTGGATGGAGCATGGGCAAAATCGAGGAATACATCGGTAGTATTCTTTCTGCCAACCCTTTGCATGCGCTTGGCGGCCCCCCGAAACGATGAGATGGAATTGTAAAAATTTTCATCGCTAATGCCCAACAGGTTACAAACACCCTTCGCTGCGGCAATATTCTGCATATTGTGTGTGCCAAATACTTTAACCGCAACTTGGCCATGGTCGGTTATCAAAGCGGTGCGATCAAAGTTTACCGTATGAGGGTGGGTAGTGTATGGGATTGTATTGACCCGTGAGCCGACATTCTTACAAATACACTCTACCTCTGGGTCTTCAGCACAAAAAACCAGATGTCCGTGGGGTTCAATGGTTTGGATAAACATTTCAAACTGCCGTCTGTATGTATCGAAATCGGGAAAAACATTGATATGATCCCACGCGATCCCTGATATCACGGCAATATGAGGCTTGTAAAGATGGAATTTGGGTCTGGGGTCGATGGGCGACGTAAGGTATTCATCCCCTTCGAAGATTGCAAATCTTGCGCCTTCGGACAATCGCACCATATTGTCAAAACCATCAATTTGTGCTCCCACCATGAAATCGAAGTCAACGCCCACGCTTTTTAAAACGTGCATTACCATAGAAGTGATGGTGGTTTTCCCATGGCTTCCGCCAATCACCACTCGGGTTTTATCCTTGGTTTGCTCATACAGGTATTCAGGGTACGAGTAAATCTTCAACCCTAATTGTTGGGCTTGTATAAGTTCAGGATTATCGGCACGAGCGTGCATGCCAAGCACTACTGCATCGAGGCTACTCGTTATTTTTTGGGGGAACCACCCCTCCCTGTCGGGGAGCAAACCCTCGCGCTCCAAACGACTTCTGGAGGGTTCGAATATCTCATCGTCAGAACCGGTTATAGTATAACCCTTCTGCTTAAGCGCTATGGCAAGGTTGTGCATGGCGCTCCCTCCTATGGCTATAAAATGGATATTCATATCATCTTTCTCTGTGCAAATTTAAAACGAAGTTTTTAAGAATGGGGCTATGAAACCCATAAAGTGATAAAAAAGACGTACCTTTGCAACGGTAACCTGACGAAAACGAGGATGAAAAATAGCGATAAATGTTCATTTTGTGGTCGCCCAAGGCGTGACGTTAATATGCTGATCTCGGGTGCTGATGCCTTTATCTGCGATCTATGCGCCGAACAGGCCAGTTTTATTATTAATGAAGAACTTAAGAAAAAGAGTAAGTTTACTTTTAGCAAAAGCAAATTGCTAAAGCCGATGGAAATAAAGTCCTTCCTCGACCAGTATGTAATTGGGCAGGATGAGGCAAAAAAATATCTTTCCGTTGCAGTGTATAATCATTACAAACGCTTGCTCAATACCCCCGGCGAGGGGGATGTGGAAATCGAAAAGTCGAACATCCTGCTGGTTGGCGAAACGGGAACGGGCAAAACCCTGCTGGCCAGAACCATTGCCCGAATGCTACATGTACCCTTCACCATTGTGGATGCCACCGTGCTGACCGAAGCGGGGTACGTGGGTGAAGACGTGGAAACCATTCTCACACGGCTGCTTCAGGTTGCCGATTACAATGTGGAAGCCGCAGAGAAGGGCATCGTTTTTATCGATGAGATTGACAAAATTGCACGCAAGAGCGACAATCCATCCATTACCCGCGACGTATCAGGCGAAGGAGTTCAGCAGGCCATGCTCAAACTACTCGAGGGTTCGAAGGTGAGCGTTCCTCCACAGGGAGGGCGAAAACACCCTGAGCAACACCTCATTGAAGTAGATACAACCAATATACTTTTCATTTGCGGCGGGGCCTTTGAGGGCATTCAAAAGAAAATTGCCCACCGCCTCAACACACAGGTTGTGGGATATGGTGCCAGCAAGCAAAGGGCTCTGATTGACAAGGATAACCTACTCCAGTACATCGCCCCTCAGGACCTCAGGTCCTATGGATTGATCCCCGAAATAGTGGGTAGGCTACCCGTTATTACCTATTTGGATCCGTTGGACCGCCAAGCCCTACGGAATATCCTAACCGAGCCCAAGAACGCCATTACCAAGCAGTATATCAAACTTTTCGAACTGGACAACATTAAGCTGCAGTTTGAGGATGATGCACTGGACTACATCGTGGATAAGGCCATTGAGTTTAAACTAGGGGCCCGTGGCTTGCGCTCCATTTGCGAAGCCATAATGATGGATGCCATGTTCGACCTCCCCTCGAACCCACAAGAAACTGTTACCATTGATGCAGAGTATGCAGCTAAAAAGCTGGAAAAAGCAGACCTGAAGCGTCTAAAAGTGGCTTAACCCCTGTGGTTCTCACCGTTTAACCTAATCCTTTTAGAAGATTTAGCATTTCGAAAAGGCGAGCATAAGGCATAAACTCCGTGAATGTGCTTATCGGCTGATAATTGTATCAACGGCAGCGCTCACCTCATCGTAGGTGAATCCTCGCGATAGTCCAAAGCGAATAAGCTTTATCTTCAACTCTTCGGGATTGGAATACTTCACCGTTCTGGCCTTTTTCTCCATCAGATCACAAATAGACTCCAAGGTAACCAGCTCCCTCACCTCGTCAATGGCCTTTTTGATATTCGGAGCTGAAATGCCCTTTGATTTCAAAGCATACTCAACCTTTCTTAAACCCCACCGGTTTAAATGCACTTTATCGCGGGCAAAGGTTACAGCGTAACGCTCCTCGTCGATGTAGCCCTGCCGCACAAGCGTTTTAATAATCTCTTCCATGCTCTCGGGATCAACGTTCCACCGTACAAAGTCTTTCCTCACTTCAGAAATGCACTTTTCCCTTCGGCTGCAAAGTCGCTGTGCCCTGACAAGGGCAATTTTCTCATCCAAATATCCAGTCCGCTTGGTATTCATCTGTATAGTCGCAAAATACTCATTTTTTCACAGCCTTCACCATCCTCTCCTTTCCGTTGATATCCCTTTTAACCTGAACATCGGTAAAGCCGTTCATGGTAAATAAATCGGCCGTTTCTCTTCCAAAGGCTTCGTTTACCTCACAAAAAACTGCCCCTCTCGTTTTTAACAAACTATCGGCGTATCGCGCTATGGCATCGTAGAATATTAGGGGTTGGCCATCGTTTACAAACAGTGCCATATGGGGTTCGAAATCCAGCACATTTTTTCCCATCAGCTTTTTTTCGCTTTCGCGAACGTATGGAGGGTTACTGACGATAATATCAACCTGATTCCCGCTTGGCCATGGGGAATTGCCCAGAATATCGAAAACAAAGAAATCAACTTCTACCCCTACAACTGCGGCATTCTGCTTTGCCAAAGCGATAGCCTTAGGCGAAATGTCAAGGGCTGTTACTCTGGATGACGCGATATTTTTGGCCAATGCAATGGCTATACAACCCGACCCTGTGCCAATATCAAGAATACTTGGCTTTGGAAACACATTGGACTTGATAACCCAGTCAACCAATTCTTCCGTTTCGGGGCGTGGTATCAGCACATCGGGAGTTATCCGCAGGTTGATGCCAAAAAAATCTGTCTCGCCAATGATATATTGAATGGGCTTTTGTAACTTTAGCTGCGAAAGGTATTCCTCCGCTTCGCTGAGTTGAATTGCACTCAGAGTGTTGGAATTATTGGCAAGAAGATGGAAGATAAGCTTTCCGGTAACCCTTTGCAGCAGTATCTGCGCAATGCGTTTTGCCTCATTTTCAGAGTAAAGAGGGGTTAAACGGTTACAGAAATTCCGATAGTAGGTAATGATATTTATATTGCCCACCGGTTGAAAGTGTTTTTGATGAAAACAAAATTAGAGAAATAATATGGAACAACACGAACTCGACAGGATATTCATGGGACGTTGCCTGGAGTTGGCCCAAAAGGGGATGGGGCATGTGGCTCCAAACCCTATGGTAGGTGCCGTTGTAGTTTATAACAACACCATTATTGGCGAGGGATTCCACAAGGAGTATGGGCACGAACACGCTGAGCGGGTGGCAATCAACTCGGTAACCGACAAAAGCCTATTGAGCCAATCCACACTTTACGTTTCCCTTGAGCCCTGTTCACACTTTGGAAAGACCCCTCCCTGCACCGATCTTATCAAGGAGAGCGGTATAAAAAAGGTGGTGGTTTCCACCAAGGATCCTAATCCCAAAGTGCAAGGGCGTGGCATAGAAGTTCTTCGAAAGTCAGGGTGTGAGGTAGTTACGGGTGTGATGGAAAAGGAAGGGAAGGAGTTGAATCGCCGTTTTTTTGTTTACCATATCAAAAAGCGACCCTACATTATCCTTAAATGGGCTCAAACTCTCGATGGTTTCATTGATGCAGTGAGAGAGCCTAACCAGCCCATTGCTCCGGTATGGATATCCAACGAGTTGGCCAGAACTTTAACTCACCGTTGGCGTAGTGAAGAGCAGGCCATTATGGTGGGAACCAATACGGTAGCAAACGATAACCCCAGGCTTGACGTACGCCTATGGAGCGGGAGAGCGCCACTGCGCATTGTGATGGACAGGTTGCTCAGGCTTCCAATTGAATCGCATGTTTACGATGGCTCGTTGCCATCGCTTGTATTCATCGGCAACAATTCCAGTGCCCAGGCCAATAAGGTTAACTTTGCCTCCATCCCAAATATAGAGATGATCACCACCGACTTTGCCAAGGGTATAGAAACACACGTGTGCAAAGAGCTTTACGAGAGGGAGATTATTTCGTTTATAATTGAAGGTGGTGCAAAACTCATTAACAGCTTCATCAAGCGCAACCTGTGGGATGAGATCAGGGTATTCGTAGGGAACGATTTTTTTGGCGATGGGGTAAAAGCACCATCCTTTCAGGGTGCTCTCCATTCGTTCGATCAGATGGGGACCAATAAACTCTTCACCTATCGGAATCTGGTAGCCAGCAGTTAGACGGCAGCGTACTTAATGGCCGATTTGCCCCACTGTGGGGCATTGACAATGGCCGGTATTACCTCGGATGGATGATCTACAAATGTCCACATGCTCTTATGCTCGGGGCGCAAAAATTTCTCGTCCACCATCCTTTCGACCAACATCTCCAAATGGTGGTAAAACTTGTTGGTGTTTAGCACCACAATCGGTTTTGTAAACTTTCCAAGGCGTTTTAGGGTGAAAACCTCCATCAACTCCTCAAGAGTGCCACATCCGCCCGGTAGCGCAACAACAGCGTCAACCTTGTCAATCATCCTCTTTTTGCGATCGCTCATATCTTTCACCAACACCAACCGGCTTAGGCCTTTATGACCCCACTCCACTTTTTCCATAAACCGGGGGAGAATTCCCTCAACGGTTCCGTTAAGGGATAACGCAGTATCGGCAAGGCATCCCATTAGCCCAACGGCTCCGCCTCCGTAAACAATGGTGGCACCGGCTTTAGCCAATTCCTCAGCAACGAGTCGGGTGTTGTCGAAATAGACGGGGTCAACCTTTGCGCTCGAGGCGCAAAAAACGCAAACACGCATATTCGTTATTCAGGTTAAAGTTTAAATTATAAAAAATAGAAATCCTGTGGCCAATACTCACTGTATTGCCTCAGATAAATGAGCAGCAGTAAAGGGAACGTATGCTATAGCAATGCGTCCAACTTTGCCGCAAGGGTATTCTTGGGAACAGCGCCAACCTGCTTATCCACCATGTTGCCGTTCTTGAAGAAGAGGATGGTAGGGATATTGCGGATTCCGTATTTCCCTGCAATTTGTGGATTGCTGTCCACATCAACCTTGCCTACAACAGCCTTCCCTTCATACTCTTGCGAGAGCTGTTCAACAAATGGTGCAATCATCCTGCAGGGGGCGCACCACTCAGCCCAAAAATCCAGAAGAACAGGCTTGTCGGATTTTAAAACCATCTCCTCAAAGTTGGAGTCTGTAATTGCTATTGCCATTTTTTTACGATTTTTTTTTGCTAAAAATAACAGTTTTATCTGAGAAAAGTTTTCAAACCAATTTTTTTCCAAAGTATATGAATTTAGTTGACCTTAAGGCTTACCGGAAGTTTTTTCAACTGCGCAATCAATTCGTTGGTAATATTCACCCTGACGGATCGGGAGAACATTCCTAACGATGTTTTAGTTTCAGCGTCGATTACCCTAAAATTCAGCAGCACCTTCCCCTTCTCTTTTGACACCACTTCGTCAATTGAGTCAACAATATCAGTGGTTAGGTCATCAATCATAATGTTAACGGTAAGTTTCTTGATCAGTTCATCTCTCACTTCGGAGAGCATACTGATACTCGTAACGTTAAAAACCAGCAGATCTTCCTTGAAACGGTCCTTTTTAAAACTGCCCTTCACCAACAAAGGGTAATCGTTGTAAAAATACTTGCGATTATTCTCAAAGTCTTTCCCAAAAAGGGTTATCTCAAATGAAGTGGAAAAATCTTCAATGGTTAATCTTCCGTAGTGATTTCCATTTTTCGCTGTGAGCACTTTGGCCGAAGAAACGACTCCTGCTACGGTCAACTCTTTACCTTTGAACTGCTCGGGGGATTCAAAATCGCTAAGAGTTACATTGCAGAAACTATCTATTTCGAATTTAAATGAATCTAATGGATGAGCCGAAAGGAAAATTCCAATTACCTCCTTCTCTTTTTTAAGCTTCTCAAACAAAGGCCATTCGTTAGCATTGGGGATTTCAGGCTTTTTCAATTCAAACCCGCTGCCCATGGCTCCAAAGAGGGTTTGCTGTACATTTTGCCTCTCTTGCTGCACCCTTGAGCCGTAACGCATGAGCTGCTCGGCATAGGTTATACCCTTTTCGTCCACAGCAAAATAGTATGAACGTTTTATATCTCCCAGATTGTCCAAGGCTCCGGCTAATACCAGGGCTTCGATACTCTTTTTATTGACAGCCTGAATATTAACACGCTCAACAAAATCGAAAATATCCTTAAACATACCCGCCTTTCGTACCTCCACAATGTTGGCAACTGCTGCTTCGCCCACGCCCTTTATGGCAGCAAGCCCAAAGCGGATGTCGCCGTTAGGCATAACGGTAAACTTCACATTGCTGTGGTTCACGTCAGGACCCAACACCTGAATGCCCATTCGCTTACACTCATCCATAAAAAGGGTAATCTTCTTGATATCGGAAAGGTTTCGGCTGAGTACAGCCGCCATATACTCGCTGGGATAGTGTGCTTTAAGATATGCTGTCTGGTACGAAACCAGTGCATAGCATGTGGAGTGCGATTTGTTAAAGGCATACTGGGCAAACGATTCCCAGGTACCCCATACCTTCTCAGCCTTTTTCTTGTCGTAACCGTTTTTTTGGCATCCGCTGATAAACTTCTCGTTCAGCTTATCCATTTCGCTCTTTTTCTTCTTACCCATGGCCTTTCTGAGCGAATCGGCTTCGCCCTTGGTGAAACCTGCCAGTTTCTGCGACAGAAGCATCACCTGTTCCTGATAAACCGTTATGCCGTAAGTATCCCCAAGAAATTCTTCCATTTCGGGGATATCGTACTCAATTTCCTCAAATCCATGCTTTCGATTGATATAGCTGGGTATATAGTCCATGGGGCCTGGCCGATAGAGGGCGTTCATGGCAATTAAATCCTCAAATCGATTGGGCACCAGATTGCGTAAATGCCTTCTCATGGTAGCTGACTCAAACTGGAACAGCCCCGTTGTTTCGCCCCTCGAATAGAGCTCGTATGTTTTCGTATCGTCCAACGGAAGATTGTCAATGTCAATTATATCACCCTTCGATTCCCTGATTATCTCAACAGCATCCTTGATGATGGAAAGGGTTTTAAGCCCCAAAAAATCCATCTTTAAAAGGCCAACCGATTCAACATGAGTTCCATCGTATTGGGTAACATTGAGTTCTGTATCCTTTGCCGTGCAAATGGGGATATGCTCTTCCAGATTATCGCGGCCAATGATTATGCCGCAGGCGTGAACACCTGTCTGCCTTATAGACCCTTCCAAAAATTCGGCATACTGCAGGGTTGAACGCACCAGATCGCTTCCCGATTTTCTGCTCTCGAGCAGCTCAGGGCTCTCCTTATAAGCCGTTGAAAGCGTTATTCCGGGACGCTCGGGAACCAGTTTTGCCAGCCTGTCGGCCTCGGGAAGCGGCAACTTTTGAACCCTGGCCACATCGCGTATGGCCATTTTAGCGGCCATGGTGCCAAAGGTAATTATATGCGCCACCCTTTGCTTACCGTACTTGTTCACCACCCATTTCAGCACATCCTCCCTGCCGTCCTCATCAAAATCGATATCGATATCGGGCATGGATATACGTTCGGGGTTAAGGAAGCGCTCAAACAGCAACTCGTATTTAATAGGGTCTATGTCGGTAATCCTCAGGCAGTATGCCACAACCGAGCCGGCTGCCGAGCCTCTGCCCGGGCCAACGGATACTCCCATCTCTCTGGCTGCCTTCAAAAAATCCCATACAATCAGGAAGTAGCTAGGGTATCCCATGCGGGCTATAACGCTAAGTTCGAAGTCGATTCTTTCACTTATTTCGTTCGAAAGATTTTCGCCCCAACGCGCAGTGGCCCCTTTGTAGGTAAGGTGCCTTAAGTAGCCATTCTCGTCGGGGAACTCCTTTGGTAACTCAAAATGGGGCATAATAGGCTCGTGGTCAATGGAATATACCTCTACCTTGTCGGCCACTTCAAGGGTGTTATAGATGGCTTCGGGATGGTCGGGAAAAAGCTCGTGCATTTCGGCCTCGCTTTTTAGAAACTCCTGCATGGTATAGTGCAAGCGATTGGGATCTTCCACCTCTTTCGCTGTATTTATGCAGATGA
Source organism: Bacteroidota bacterium (assembly GCA_029558675.1). Taxonomy (GTDB): domain Bacteria; phylum Bacteroidota; class Bacteroidia; order Bacteroidales; family Tenuifilaceae; genus MWFE01. The sequence continues at coordinate 17,896 of JAKQEF010000122.1, forward strand.
GCCTGTCGTGTGCCTGAGCATCTTCGGCATCAACGAAATGAACATCATTGGTAGCAATACACTTCACCCGCGTTTTGGCCGAAAGTTCAAAAATTTCCTTATTTACCTTAAGCTGCCCCTGATAAGTATCCTCCGAGAAACCTCCGGGGATCACGGGGTGCAGCATTACCTCAAGGTAAAAATCGTCGCCAAAAATCTCCTTGTACTCATATACCAACTCCTCGGCACGCTTTAAATTGCCCGAAAGGATAGCTTGGGGAATTTCGCCACCAAGACAAGCAGAGCTTGCAATAATCCCTTTGCTATATTGTCTGAGAAGTTCCTTGTCCATGCGGGGTTTATAGTAAAACCCTTCGGTCCACGAATATGAAACCAGCTTAACGAGGTTGTGGTACCCCTCCTTGTTCTTGGCCAAAAGCACGAGATGATCGCCTCCTCTATCATCCTTTTCAGTGCGTTGAAAACGGCTATTGGAGGCAATATAGGCCTCGCACCCCACAATGGGCTTAAAAATCTTGCCCTGCAGTTCAACCAGCTTCTCTTCCAGTTCAGCCAGCTGGTCAGGAAGAGATTCCTGAGAAGAACCACTACCCCTTTTCGATTCTATCTCGTCCTTTATGGCTCTTATTTCCGAGAAAATGGACTCATTCACCTTAGCTACAACATTAAGGAATTCTTTGATTCCAAACATATTACCATGATCGGTTATGGCAACGCTCTTCATCCCAAGCTTTGTGGCCTTATCAACAATGCCATTTATACTTGAAGCGCCATCGAGAATGGAATACTGCGTGTGGACGTGAAGGTGAACAAATCTACTCATCTTAATATCAATATAATGCTTATTTTTTTAGAATAATTACCCATTTTCAAAGTTAGCTATTCGAGACCCTTTTATAAGGTAATGTTGATAACTTTAGGGAAAGAAAAGATTTCAACAAGCCATAACCAACTCTTTCTAAATGTGAACATTATTAACATATAAATGATTCCTTAGCTGTTACAAATTGATTGATTTGGACAAAAATTGTAATATGTTCTAATTTTAACGATTATAATATTTTCTCTAACTTATGGTACAGCTACACAAAATATAAATGGCTGATAATCTGCACAATTCAACAACATGTCGTTTATTTTGGATCGTTAGTTTAATATGCCTCTATTTAATATCACGAAAAAAAGGCGAATGTGCTATCCATTGATAAAAAAATTATACCTTTGCGCGGCAAAAAAGTAGGTTTAACCAAATAAGCGTGATTAAGTATGCCTGTAAAAATTAGACTTAGCCGCCACGGACGGAAGAAAGCACCCTTCTACCATATAGTGGTGGCAGATAGCAGGGCGCCACGGGATGGCAGATTTATTGAAAGGGTTGGTTCTTACAATCCTATAACAGATCCTGCTACTATTGAATTGAACTTTGATAGGGCATTGGACTGGCTGCAGAAAGGCGCTCAACCTACCGACACCGTTAGGGCTATCCTATCGTACAAAGGTGTTTTAATGAAAAAGCATTTGTTTGAAGGGGTAAAAAAAGGTGCTTTAACTCAGGAACAAGCCGAGGAGAAATTCCAAAACTGGCTGAAAGAAAAAGAATCTAAGGTCAGGGAGAAGGAAGAGCGTATTGCCAAAGGCCAAAAAGAGGTTATGGCACAGCGCATTGAAGCCGAATCGAAGATTCGCCAGGCCCGTGAGCAGGAATTGGCCAAAAAGTTGGCCGCTGAGGCAGCAAAAGAGGCTGAAGCATCAGCTCAGGCAGAGTCATCCCCTGCAGAGGAACAACAGGTCGATGGACCCGTTGCCGAAAAGCAGGACGATGCTCCTGAAGGCACACCCGCTGAAAATTAGGGTCACTCTTCATGAAATTTCCCCGTCTTGCTGAAATTGGGACTATTCAGCGCACGCATGGCGTTAATGGCGAATTACAGCTAATTTGGACGGGTAGTTTCGACCCTGAAGAACAAACTTTGGAATCGGTATTCCTTACCATTGAAGGGATACCGGTTCCTTTTTTTGTGGAATCGCTAAGAAGCAAAGGCGATGGGAGTTCGATAGTAACTTTCGAAGGGATTACCACTAAAGACCAAGCTCAGGAACTGATCAACTGCAAAGTTTATGCTCCTGTAAAGAAAACTGATGGTAAAGGCCAACCATATAGCGAGGATTTGATCGGTTATACCGTAATCACACCCGATGGCGTTAAGCATGGCACCATAACACATGTAGAAGATTTTTCGGGAAATCTGGTTTTTCAAGTCCGCAAGGACGCTGGGACCCATACGCTAATCCCGGCCAACCCCGATTTTATCCGCAGCGTGGACGAAGATAGTAGAACCATCACAATGGATATTCCTGAAGGCTTACCCTAATCTATTCTCCACAGGTAAATCGGTTTCAAAAAGCGCAATCTGTTGCCGCCAATGCGTGGGGATGGGAATGCTCTGCCGGTTTTTGGCGCTGTAGCCTACCATAACAGCCTTACTTTCGGCAGCAACTTCGCCGGTGGTGCGGTTGAATAGTTTTTGAACCATTTCTAAGCTCTTATTTCCCAGCCTTACCACTCTTGAAAGCACCTCAATGCTGTGATTTAGCTCAATGGGAGTAAGGTAATCAATGCTTATGCTGACCAGAACCAAGCCCTCTTTTTGCCAATCTAATTCAGCTCCAAATACCTCCCTGAAATATGCCATTCTTCCCAAATCGAAATACTGCTGATATACTGAATTTGTGGCATGCCCCAGGATATCAATATCGTTGAAACGAATTTGAATGGTGTGGGAATGGTTGTATCCTTCTATTCCTGTTTGTGTATTCATCATTTGGTCAACTATTGTCTGATTACCTCAACTTCACCCCTCAAGCCAACTCTGATGATCCCTGACGGAGAAGAACTGTGTATTGTACAGTACTCCTCAGGAACCACCATATCTACACCATTAACAATGGTCCGATCGATTTCGCCAAAGCTTCCGGGCAAGGGTTGTCCCGACAAGTTGGCCGAAGTGGACACTATCGGTTTGCCAAAAACCCTAATAAGCTGTTCGCAAAAGGGATGGCGTACTATCCTTATTCCAATGCTCCCGTCGGGGGCAATGAGATTCGAGGCCAAATTTCTGGCATTGGGGTAGATGATAGTTAAAGGCCTATGGGCAACTTCTATTAAATTCAGGGCTATTTCGGGGACTGTATCCATGTAAATATTGAGCCAATCCGGGTTCTCAATTAGTACCAGCATGCCCTTGTAATCCTCACGCTGCTTTAATTTATACACTTTGGCCACTGCCTCGGGGTTAGTAGCATCGCAGCCAATACCCCAAACCGTATCGGTGGGGTAAAGTATAAGCCCACCGTTTCTCAGCACATCCGCCGCAGCTTTAATATGGTTGGTCATCATTTCCGGCTGAAGAAAGGGCGAATGCCCCTACGTTAGAAATACTCGAACTCTTAGTAGCGATAATGATCCGGTTTATAAGGGCCATTGACATTTACCCCAATATAATCGGCCTGCTTTTTTGTAAGTTTTGTCAGTTTAACTCCCAACTGATCAAGGTGTAAACGGGCCACTTCCTCGTCGAGATGCTTGGGTAAACGGTAAACATCAATGGGCATCTCATTCAGCCAAAGTTCGAGCTGGGCCAGGGTTTGGTTTGTAAAGCTGTTGCTCATTACAAAGCTGGGATGCCCTGTGGCACAGCCCAAGTTAACCAATCGCCCTTCGGCCAGAATGAAAATGGAACGACCATTGGGCAGGTAGTACTGATCTACCTGTGGCTTAACAGTTTCTTTTCTTACCCCCGCAGCATTATTCAATTTCTCAACCTGT
>JAKQEF010000123.1 GCA_029558675.1 Bacteroidota bacterium
GAATCGTTTCTCGTTCCTGAAGGGCTTCTAATACAACTTTTGTCTTAAAACCCGATGTGTGATGTTTTCGCTTTTTCATAACAACAAGTTTAGTGATTTTTCAAACGATACTTGTTGTCTAAATTTTGGGGGTAATTATACATAGCCTCGAGGTGGCAAGCGTTGGGCGTAGCTTGGGCAATAGCATTATCGACATAATCGAAAGGAAAAAATCGGCCATCTCGGCCAATCTCAAGGAACAAATACCAACCATTGTTTCAACAGCCTGCCTTGCACACGACTTGGGTAATCCGCCATTTGGCCATAGTGGCGAAGAATCCATAAGAGCCTTTTTTGTTAAAAACCAATCGGTACTTAAAAACAACCTCTCGGAAGCCGAGTGGTCAGATTTTCAATTTTTTGAAGGAAATGCAAATGCTCTACGGCTTTTAACCCAAAAAATGGAGGGGAAAAGAGCAGGCGGATTCAGGCTAAGCTACCCCGTTCTGTCTTCGATTGTAAAATATCCCTGGGAATCGTCTTACAGCGCAAAAGGGAAATTCGGTTTTTTCCAAACCGAAAAAGAGTACTACTCTTCTATTGCACAAACACTTGGCATTCCTGTTGAGGAGGGTGCTGCTTTGGCATTCTCACGCCACCCCTTGGTTTACCTAGTAGAAGCTGCAGACGACATTTGCTATCAGGTAATGGACATTGAGGATGCTCACAAATTGGGCATCCTGTCAACCGAGCAGGTACATCACCTGTTCCTGAACTTTTTCGACCAGTCGGAAGACAAAAAAAGCCTGACTAAAGTGAAAGAAACACTCCACGAGGTAACCGATGCCAATGAGCAGATTGCCTTCCTGAGATCGATAACCATCGGGAAGTTAACCCGTGAGTGCGCTATTGCTTTCGAACGGAATTACGAAAGCATTATGAATGGCAATGCCACTCAACCGCTAACCGGACAGTTGAGTGGAGCTGCCAATGCAGCCTATAACCAGGTAAAGAGTATTGCCATTGAACAAGTTTACAACCATCGCACTGTGGTTGAGATAGAAATTGCCGGATATCAAATTCTAAATACCCTTTTGGAAATCATTGGCTTTGCCATGATTGATCAGAAGAGCAAATATTCAAAAAAGGTACTCCAACTCATCCCCCGACAGTATATTACTCCCCATCCTTCTCCCTACTTAAGGTGGATGGCTACATTGGATTTTGTTTCGGGAATGACCGATGTGTATGCATTAGAAATGTACCGCACCTTCAAAGGCATCTCCATCCCGGGAATTACCGGTTAACTTACAGATTGATAATTCTATATGCGGTTGGGTTGGCCAAACGGCCTGCAATGGCATTAACAACATCGTTATGATGTCCACATGGAGTTGCCGTTTCGATCAACAGGTCAATGTTGTTGCCAACATACTCCGGGTTAAAAAAACCGTACCCCGCTATACGGCCATTTATTACCTTTATAAAAGATTGTTCACCATAATTCCTTCCCTGGTCTATCAGAAGAAAACTTTTTCCCTCAATGGACAAACTTTGTAAAGCGGCATTTGCTCTAAGGTTATACTGTCCGGGAGATTCATCCTGAGTGCAAGCCCCCTTGCAAAGCCCAATTTGGCGATGGAAACAAGGACCCGAACCGCCATACTGTCCGCAAAGCGTTTGGCATAGTCCGAAGTTATTAATTAGCCTGTTAACAACAGATTTTGCCTTCTCCTTTGATTCGAAACTTACCCTTGTAACTTTGCCTTTAACCGATAGGGTGTCGATGGTAAAATTTAGATATCCATGGCCATCAATGGCAGCATACAACCCCACTTCCTTCAGCCTAACTCTCTTTCCGGCATTGAACTCCGGATTATTTGCCGCAATGCCGTCGGCCTCAATAATTTGGGCAATAAGTTCGCTACCGGTAGGCATGTAATCTATGTCAACAGTCTGGGCCAACATATGCTCTGATTTTTTGGTCCGGGGTAATTCAAATTGCTCCTTAATGCTCTTCTTAATATTATCACTTCGCCCTATGAATATCAACTCCCCCCGATTATTGTACATGTAATAAACCCCCACACATTCAGGAATATCCTTTAACTTTTGGTAGTTAAAATTTGGGGCATAATGCATTATTCCTGTGGGAATATCCAACCCTTTGGCAAGCAGTTCGGGCTTCAGTCCCAATAGCTTTTTCAATACCGATACAGTTGCATATGCATCGCCTGCCGCCCTGTGCCTATTGTTAATTTCAATACCAAGACTTTGACACAGATTCCCCAAGCTGTACGATTTCAGCCCGGGGATACATTTTCGGGATAGCCGAACAGTACACAACGTTTCTCGCATTAATGGGTATCCCAATCGGTCAAACTCATTCTGCACAAAATGGTAATCGAAATGAACGTTGTGTGCTACAAAAAAGGCATTGCTGGTAATTTCAACAACTCTTTTTGCAATCTCATAGAAACGGGGAGCCTCTGCAACCATATCGTTGGTAATACCCGTTAGACGGGTAATATGGTAAGGGATAAATGTCTCCGGATTAACGAGCGTAACAAACTCATCTACAATGTCGGTCCCATCGAACAGATAAATGGCTATTTCAGTTATCCTGTGCGTCTTAGGGCTCCCTCCCGTAGTTTCTATATCAACAACGGCATACATAAACTCAGCTAATAATTAATTGTCTGTTTTGATGAAAAACGGCACAACGACCTTACAAATATTGTTTAAAAAAAAGGAATTTGCGTATCTTGGTACAAATATTCACCTGGGGGTGCAATTGGTGTTAATCTCGGATATTCAATATTTACAATTTAATAAATCATTGGTACGTCGGGGAATAACCACCACGCTTATTAAGCAAAAAGTATGGATGGCTGTTTTACAGAAAACGGGAATATGCAGTTTTTAAACAATTGAATATGAAAATTGATTACCATATGCACACCTACCTCTCCGACGGGCGCGATACCCACGAGCAGATGATCGCCTCCGCTTCGTACCGGGGCATTGAAGAGATGGGGTTTTCCGATCATGTCAGCATTAAACCGGCCAGATGGGCCATCCCCATCGAAAATATTGACGAGATGGTGAGGAGGGTGCAAACGGCTCAGGCTGAAAATGCCCATGGGTTGATTATCAAATTCGGAGTTGAAATGGACTATATCCCGGGCATGGAAAAACAGATTCAGGAGCTAATCGCAAAATTGCCAGTTGACTACGTGATCGGATCGGTTCACTTTATGGATGATTGGAACTTTGACACGGATGTGATTGAGTATGACAATATTGACATTAACCGATTCTACAGGCAGTACTTTAAGCTGGTTCAACAATCGGCAGCATCTAAACTTTTCGATATAATCGGACATTGCGATTTGGCAAAAAAATTTGCCTACTATCCCTCTTTCTCTCTCAACGATTTGTATGAAAAAACCGCACAAATTTTTAAAAAGGCCAATGTTGCCGTAGAGTTAAACACAAGCGGGCGCATTAAGCCCTGTAACGAGTTTTACCCTTCGGTGCCCTTCCTCGAAAGGCTGGCATACTACAAAGTTCCCATAACGCTTGGCTCCGATGCCCATATTGAGCAAAACGTGGGTCAATTCTTTGACGATGCGTTAACCATGCTAAAAGCATTGGGGTTTAAAGAAATAGCAAGATTTACAAAGAGGCAAAGGGAGATGGTTAAAATATAAATCACTTAAAGGCAAGCCACCGTTTTCTTTTGCAAAAATACTCTCTAACCAGGAATAGCAACGGTTAAATTGCTACATTTACCCCGCTTAAACACTATTGGATACAATAGCATAATGAACATTGTAACCTCAATTGCCTTTATTTTGGGGATTTTGATAGTGGGGATATTGCCATTCCCCGTCCTATATTGGTTTTCCAATTTTCTTGGATTCATTTTGCATAGGATTGCCCGTTATCGCCTAAGGGTGGTTGAAAGCAATCTGGCCATGTGTTTTCCCGAATTTGACGGCAATCACAGAAAAAGGGTGGTGAAATATTTCTACCGCAATCTATCGGACAACATACTCGAAGGGGTTAAAGTATTCACCATGGGGCAAAGGCAAGTGCTCAAGCGGCACAAGCTGCTCAATCCCGAGCTGGTTTTACTTTACCTTAACGATGGGATAAGCGTGATTGGGGTTACCGGGCATTACGCCAACTGGGAGTGGGGCAGCCTTTCGGCCAGCTTACAGATACAAACAAACGTGATTGCGTTCTACAAAAAAATAAATAATCCATTTATTGACAGGTTGGTGCGGAAAAGTAGGGCAAAGTACGGAACAACCCTCGTCCCCCTACACAATACTTCCGAAGCTTTTGAAGCCAATGTGAGCAACCCTTCAATTTTTCTCATGGCTGCCGATCAACGAACAATAAGAAAGAGTTTACCCAAAGCGTATCGTGTTAATTTCTTTAATAGGGAAACACCCTTTCTCCACGGGCCCGAAAAGTATAGCAGGTTGTACAACATTCCAGTAATTTACATTGATATCCAAAGGGTAAAGAGAGGATTTTACGAGATTACCCTGTCGGTGCTAGCCGATGATCCGAAAACGCTCCCCGATGGAGAGATAACAAAACGCTATGCTCAAAAGCTTGAAGAGATTATCAGGGCAAAGCCGCAGGACTGGTTATGGTCACACAAACGGTGGAAAGCCATTTGATATGGCCACCATTAGGCATACATCTCCTCAACCATATCCCTGTAGCGCTCTTCGATAAGCCTTCTCCGGATTTTTAAAGTATGCGTTAGTTCCCCGTTTTGAATCGAAAATGGCTCTGCCAGAAGTTTGAACTTAACAACCTTTTCATAAGGCGGAAAATCTTTTTGGCATTGCTCTATTCTTTGCTCCATAAAGCTAACTATTTGGTTATGGTTGAGCAAATCGCTGCTGCTATACTCGTCAATGCCTTCAATCTTCCATACAGTTCTAAGTTTTTCTATCGAAGGAACTATCAATGCGCAGATATATTTTCGGTTATCTCCAAGCACCACTACCTGATCGATAAAGGGGTCGGCCAGCAGGGCCATTTCGACCTTTTGTGGTGAGATGAATTTACCAACTGACGTTTTAAAGATGTCATTAATCCTGTCTGTCATTATCAAATCGCCGCCCGGCGAGAGATAGCCCTTATCGCCTGATTTATACCATCCATCCACAAGGGCATTTTCTGTCGCCTGAGGGTTCTTGTAGTACCCTTTGAATACGGTTTTTCCCTTTACCAGGATTTCATCCTCATCGGTAAAACTAACCCCAACCTCAGGCATGGTGGTTCCACAGGTATTCAAATTATACTTATCGGTTCGATAGCACGATACAGTGGCTGTAGTTTCGGTTGCACCATAACCATAGTTTATGAACACTTCTGCCGCATGGAAGAAACGCAGGTGCTGATTAATAATGGCAGCGCCGGCACAGGGGAAAAACCTAATGTGCCCCCCAAATATTTTTTTAATCTTTGTGAATACCAATGCATTGGCTACCACCTTTCTGATTTTTATCCCAATGGGTAGCGGTTGGCCATTACCTCTATACTCCGATATGCGGTAGCCTACGCAGATTGACCAATTAAATATTTTTCGTTTAAAAACGGGCCATTTCTGCATTTCGTGCTGAATGCCTTCGTACGTCTTTTCGAAAAAGCGAGGGACGGTACACATAACCGTAGGCTTAACAAGCCTAATATCGTCTATCACCTCCTTAGTGTTTTCCAAAAAGGCATTGACAGCACCCTTGTATAACATGTAGTATGTCCACGATCGTTCAAAGACATGACTCAACGGGAGAAAACAGAATGAAATGTCGGATTCGTCCACCTGAAGCCTCCTGTCGTGAATGCTAAAGCATTGAGTAAAATTATCGTGACCCAGCATTACCCCTTTGGGCTCGCCCGTGGTTCCCGATGTGTAAAGAATGGTGGCCAGATCATCGCTTTTGATGGTATCAATGGATTGCTTCAACTCCACATCATATTCGGGCTTAGAGCCAAGCACCAAAAAATCGGCCCAGGTCATACACCGCCCATCCTCTATCTTCACTCCCTTTTCAAAAACCACTACTTTTTTCAAACTCTCAGTATTATCCAGGGCCCAAATAGCATTCTCCAAATGCTTTTGGCTACCCACAAACAACAGTTTCATTCCGGTTTGATCGACAATGTATTTGATTTGACCCTTGGATGAAGTGGCATACAAGGGCACAACCACGCCCCGCGCCGAGAGAATCCCCAGATCGGCAATGGTCCAACAGGGCATGTTATCGCTCATGATGCCCACCATAGCACCGTTCCCACATCCCATTGAAAGCAATGAACGTCCTGTGGCTTTCACATTAAGCCAAAATTCGTCCCAGGTAATGCTATCGTAATTTTTGTTCTGCTTATTCTTAAAGCGAAAAACCTCGCGATTTTTATACTTAACGGCTCTATCCTGAACCATTTTTACAATATTCGCTTCCATAAACTTACACTGATTAGTGGACGAAATAAAAAATTAACACTGAAAAAAATAAGGTAAAACTGAAAAACGATGTACTATACAATAACTAAGAAATAAAAAGATAATTATCGTTCTGCTAAAATAAGCGTTTTTTAAACAGCCGATTAAGTTTTTCTAACGAAAATTAAAGCAAACTGTCATTTTTTTCTTCCATATATCGTTTTGCTACCTCATTGCTCTTCATAATCTTAAATGACGGCTATGGCTGGGTTGTCAAACGGCCACTGGAACGGTTCTCTGCCCGGCCCGAACACGAAGAAAATGTACGAAAATTTCAATCTTCAAGGTCGAGTCCGACTGAAACACTCTCTGTTCTGCGTGATATTTATCTTAATATCAGCATTCTTACAACAGGTTTTATTTTTTTCCTACTTATTTTTAATGGGAAATCTTTAGTGTAATCAAGTGAACTTACCCAATTATAGTCATTAATTTTTGATGACCCGCTTATAGTAATGTTGTCATTATGTTCTATCCCTTCAAAACTCATTCTTACAAGTAAGCCATTTTCTGATATTCTAATAGTGTTATCATTTATTATAATTTCATTCCATCCACTTACTAATCTATCAGTTACGATTTCATTCATCAATTTATCGAAGCCTAAAGTTTTAAATGATGTATCCGGTTCAAGAAATCTCAGCCTTAGCTTGATATTGTTGTTGGCAGAATTAACTACGTGAATTCCAAATGATTTAACTATTCCCGTCTCGTTATAAGGAAAATATAAAGTCCAGCCCAATTCTGTACTATTACCATTGCTAAAACTAAATTCATTGGGACTCTTTTTATTTAACCCTAAATATTTTTCTTCAGGTTTTTTCCCATATACACTTACGTCCTCAATTTGAATACATGCTTTTCTCATTCTAATGGTGTGTCCCTTTGTTTCGTTAATTATCAAAACAGTGTCTTTATATCCAACACACGAAACGATCAATTTTTTTAGGTTATTTTCTGTACTTATTTCAAAGTAACCGGTTGAATCGCTTATTGTGCCTCTATAACTATCTGCATTAATAATATGAGCGTTCTTGATTGCTGAGTTGTTTTCATCGTCAACAATTATTCCTTTAATTATTTGAGCATTTACATTTATTGAAAAGAACAAAATTAAAATCGATAAATACTTCATAAACTGTTCTTTTATCAAATATTGGCTACAACTATTGATTTGATTCTGGAGGGGGAGCCCGTTTAACAAATTTTCACTCCAAGAATCAACATATCATCAACCTGCTTATTGTCGCCCTGGTATTCAACAATGGTATTATTTAAAATATCTTTTTGCGTTTTAACATCGTGCTCCTGAATGGACAACAGCAAATCTTTCAATGAGTTGAGAAAAAATTTAATATTCTGTGGGCCACCAAATTGATCGGTGTACCCATCGCTAAACAGGTAAATGGTATCATTGGGTAGTAATTGGAAACGGTGATTGGTAAAGGGTTTTTCTCCCAATACATGAAATCCAATGGGCATTTTATCGCCCCTGTATTCAATAAGTGAGTAGCCGTTGGAGGATGCAACAATATTGGCCTTCTCGGCCTGTGTGCCATCCACATTGCCCTTACGTACTATTATGACCGGTAGGTAAGCACCGGCATACTCCATTTCCAGCGTTTTGGAATCGATAATGAGTATGGCCATATCCATCCCATCAGCCTGATCCACATGTCCTCCCTGCTGGTTAAGTGAAAGAATAACCATTTTTCTCAACTCCGCCAGCATACCGGCTGGGGAAAGATCTATGCCTTTCCCGGCAACCTCGCGTAGCAGGGTAATTCCAAGCATGCTCATAAATGCACCGGGAACACCATGCCCCGTGCAATCGGCCACAGCTATCAGCTGTTTACCTTTGGGTAGTTCAGAAACCCAGTAGAAGTCGCCGCTTACAATATTTTTAGGTTTATAAAAAACGAATGATTCCCAGGGAAGGGCAAGCATCCTCTGATCGCTGGGAAGAACAGCATTTTGTATCCTACTTGCATAGGTCAAACTATCGGTGATGAGTTTTTGCTGTTCAGCTATTTGATCTCTTTGGCGGGTTACAAAATCCCTCTGCTTTTCAATCTCCTCTTTTTGATTTTCAATCTCACCCTTTTGGCGGGTGATCTCGTTATTCTGAGCTACAAGAATCTGGTTTATTCGCTTCTTCTCTCTATAGTTGAAAAAAATGATCATGGCCAAACTTCCTGCCAGCAAAAAAGCAATTACAAAAAATATGATTACCACCTTTTGCCTTTCGAGACGCGCCTCCTGCAATGCCTCCCTTTGTCGTGCGATGAGTTCCTGTTCCTTCTCCCGCTTTTCGAATTCGTACTGCATCTCCAACCTCGAAATGTCGCTGGAGTTCAAGCTGTCTTTATATGCAGAGTGGCTGATATAAGCCTCTAAAGCCTTATGGTAAAAGCCCATCTGGCTATAAATTTTCGACAAAATTTTGTAAGTTTCACTCACCTCGGGCAATAGCCTGTGCTTCTCCGAGAAATGCAAACTTTGATTAATATATGACAGGGCCTTGTCGTAGTTCTTGGAAAGCAATTCCACTTCGCCCAAGTATCTGTATAAACTGGAAAGATCAATGCTGTCCCCAACATTCTCTTTTAGGGTTAATGCCTTATTTAGATGCTGGCGGGCACGGGCCAAATCTTTTTTCTCCACCGAAATAATACCAAGGCTAAGGTGATTGGCTGCCTGTCCGTGGATATTCTGATTCTTTACATTAATATCCAAAACCTGCTGTGTGAACTCCCATGCCTTTTCGAAATTTCCCATTTTATGGTATATGCTTCCCAATTCATTCAGACATAATGTAACACCAATACTTTTACCTGTAGAAAGTTCAAGCTCGCGATAGTAGTCCAAGGCTGATTCGGTGTACTGCATTGCTTTTTCAAGGTTGTCGAGCCGCTTAAACAGTCTGGCTATCCCCAGCGAAGTCCAGGCCAAACCTTCCCTTTCGCCAATGGATTCGTGAATATCCATGGCTTCAAGGAAAAGTTCAATGGATTTTTGGTACTGGCCAATAACGCTGTACACATTGGCCAAATTTACGAGGGTGCGTGCAACCTCGGCCTGATTCCCGCTCTGTTTATTAATCGCAAGGGCTTCTAAATAATAATCCAAAGCCAGCAAGTAGTTAGTTTTAAGCTGATATGTATTGCCAATCCTATTCAGCGCAATGGCCTCCATGGTGTGATCGCCTATCTCCCTTGCCACCTTTTTAGCCCCTTCAAAGTACTCAATGGCTTTGTCAAACTGATTTTTGCTGTAGTAAATGAAACCCAACTGGTGCAATGCCTTTGCGGTAAGTTTTGGGTCGTTTAGCCTTTTGGCCATAACCTCAACCCTATATGCCAGTACCATTGCTGAATCCAAATCGCTTTGGGTCAGTTCCATGGACTTTTGCAAGAATTGATTTGCCGTTTCCTGCTGATCAGAAACTTGGGTAAAACCAAGAACGCTTATAAAAACGAAGAATAATGCAGAAAACAAGGCATTAAAGAGTCGGCGTATGGGAGTATTCATTACAGTAAAAGTAAATTTTCAATAACGTGTTTGCGCTTGCTAAGTTAAACTATTTTAACCACCCTACGAATAAGTGAGTAAATTAAACTTTTGAAACAATAAGATATGATTTTTATCTTTAAAACATTTCGTACTTTTAACGGGGAAAATATTTTTAAAACGGATACTACTCTCCGCACCTGACTTTAAAACATATTAGAGTACAACATATATAATTTGGGTATGAACATGCGAGTAAAAATGAAAATCAGGACAAAAATGCTTGTTTATGTTCTGATTACTTCGATTATTGTTCTTGCAGTTACCGGTTTTTACATTCAGTGGCATTCATATAGACTATCCATGGGCAATGCCCGGCAAATTGTGGGAAATTATGCAGAAAAGGTTGCCAATCAGGCTCGTGCCGAGATGGAGTTCGACCTTGGATATTCCAGGTCTTTGGCCAATGCATTCTACGGTTTTTACAGGTTAGACTCCATCACAAGGGATTCTATTTATTTCAGAATTATCAAAGATCAGATTAAAGAAAACAGCCGTTATTCTACCATCTGGTTCAGCCTTGAGTATTCTGCCACTAAACCTAATTACCACAAAACCTTTGGACGACGTATCGTTTTATCGTTCATGTTGGATGGAGAGCCTCATGTGCGTGCCGAAGAAAGAAATCTAACCGGAGATGCCATTGGAAGTGATTATTACGTCGCAAAAACAACAAATCAGGAATTAATAACAGATCCCTATTTTGAAAAAGTTGATGGGGTTAACGACGTGCTGGTGGCCAGTATTTGTTCTCCAATTCAAAAAGATGGAGGGTTTGTAGGTTTGGCCGGTGTGGATATAACCCTGGATAAATTTCAAAAAAGGATTGAGAATGTTAAGCCATACCCTGGCACTCAGGCTTTTTTACTCTCCACCAACAGCACCATAATTGCACATACCAATGAAATATATTCCGGGAAAGGGTTCTTCGATATATACCCCGAACTGGAGGTTGCCCATAAAATATCTCAAAAGGTTCGGCGCGGGACACCCCTCCAATTTCAGTGGGATGTTGATGGCAAGGAATACCTTTACTTTATCAATCCGATATTCATTGGCGAAATCTCCTCGCCTTGGGCAATTGGCTTGTCAATCCCGGTGAAGGAAATTTATGCCGATGTGCGAAACACAACGCAAAACGCTATTTGGGTCTCCATTATGGGGGTTATTGTGCTGGGCTTTGTACTATTCCTGATATCGAAAAGCATTACAGATCCAATAGTCAGAACCACAGATGTTTTAAATGACCTTGCCCAAGGCGATATTTCCCTTGGCAAGAGAATGTCCATCGACAGCGGCGATGAAATTGCAATGATGGCAACCTCAGTGAATAAGCTGATTGAAGGGCTCAACCTGACAGAAAATTTTGCGCGTGAAATTGGAAAGGGTAATCTCGATGCCGAATTCCAGCTGCTGGGCGAAAAGGATACCCTTGGCGCTGCCCTTGTGGAGATGCAGAAAAGTTTAAAGCAGGCCAAGGAACAGGAGTTGCAACGCAAAGATGAAGAGCAAAAGCAGAATTGGGCTACCCAGGGAATGGCCATGTTTGGCGATATCCTAAGGCAGGACAATGACGACCTCAACGAACTGACATATAACATCATAAAAAATCTTGTGGACTACACAGGATCAAATCAGGGTGGGGTTTTTGTATTAAATGAGAATGATAGGGAACACCCGTTTATCGAGATGACCGCATGCTATGCATACGACCGCCGACGCTTCCTCCAAAAGCATATTGAGCTGAACGAGGGATTGGTGGGCAGGTGTTTGCGGGAGTCGAAAACCATATTTATGACCGACGTCCCATCGGACTACATTAACATTAGCAGCGGCTTGGGCAAAGAACGTCCGCGTTGTCTGGCCCTCATACCACTAAAAAATAACAATGTGACTCTTGGGGTTTTGGAATTGGCAACCTTTAAAGTGTACGAAAAGTATCAAATCGATTTCATGGAGAAAGTTGCCGAGAGTATTGCCTCAACCATAGCAAGCGTAAAAATCAATATTCGAACTGCCGAGCTACTGGCAAGATCACAGCAACAGGCCGAGGAGATGCAGGCCCAGGATGAGGAGATGCGCCAAAACATGGAAGAGTTGCAGGCAACGCAAGAGGAAATGGAACGCAAGCGTATTGAACAGGAGGAAATACAACAGAATCTAAGCAAGGAGCTGACCCTGCTCAATGCCCTCATGCAAAACATCCCGGACTACATCTACTTTAAGGATAGCAATAGCCAATTTATCAAGGTTAGCAAATCCATGCTCAAACTGTTCAATGTTGAATCCTCTGAAGAATTGACCGGAAAAACTGATTTTGATTTCCACTCTGAGGAAAATGCCCATGCTTTCTACAACGAAGAGCAGGAAATAATCAGAACCATGAGTCCCGTCGTAGATAAGGTGGTTCACGAAACCTTTGAAGATGGCACAGACCAGTGGGTATCCACCACCAAAATGCCGCTACTCGATAGCGATGGGAAGGTAGTTGGAACCTGGGGCATAAGCAAGATTGTAACAGACCTGAAAAAAGCCGAAATGGCTGCACAGGAATTGGCTACTGAAAGCGAAAAGATAAAATCGATGCTCACCCTACAGGAGGGCGAATATAAAGCCATTGTCAGGGCTTTGGATGCTGCCACTTTCATCGCCGAGTATAACCCCGATGGGTTTATCATACGCATTAACGATGCCATGCAATCCGTGCTGGGAGCCACATCCGCAGAAGTTGCCGGGAAACACCACTCCGACTTCTTCAGGATGAAATCAGACGATGACATTGCCTACCAGGAGTTTTGGAACGACCTACGGAAGGGGATCATAAGACAAAGGCTTTTCAAGGCTACCATCAACAGCCAGCGCATTGTGCTCAACGAAACATACTCGCCGGTAATGAATGCCAAAGGAAAAGTTGAAAAGATCATTGCAATATCCATAAGGGCTTAAAAAAATCGAGGACAACCCACAGAGATTGTCCTCGAAACATTGGAGTAATACGTTGGCCTTACTTCGATTTCACCATAAATCTATTCAAATTCACATCTTTCCATAGATTTACAAGTTCCCTGAAATCATTGTAACTCTCTGCCGGAATTACACTCTGGTAAATTGAGAGTTGCCTTTCAATTTTCAGCTTTCTGCTCTCCACAACTCTATGTCTGATTTTAACGCTCCCCACACCATTCTCCAACTGCTCATCGTAGCCCGGGTTAACAAATGCAAGCCCATCGGGTGCGGAAATGGTAAAATCATAGCGCTCGTCAACGGTCCATGGTAAATGTAAGGGGGTAATACGTTGGCTTGGAAGTTCGCCCGTTCTAACCCACTCAAACCCTTGGGCAATAACAGGCAAGGTAAAGCTAAAATAGTCTCCCATGGCTTCGGATTTTGCATTGGAAATGGTAACCGAGAAAACGTCAGATTCTTTGTCGTTACTGATCTCTTCAGTCTTCACACAGTTTCTGGATATGCCACCCAACATTCCCCCATCCTTATCATAAGGATTCATGGCAAGAGTCCCTGTTCCCGATACAAATCCCTTGGCATCCATACTCAGCGTTGAGATTAAACTCATGGCCATTCCGGTATTCTTCCCCTCTGCATCAATGGAGTCCGGCTCTTCGGCAGAAACAATAACCATTCTGGAGTCTGATTTGGGCGAATTGTTGCCAATGGCACTCAGATAGCGGGTTTCGCCATCGAATTCAACAGCAACGTAATACCTGTCGAACGCCGAAACACAACCAATTTCCTTGTCTATTAAATGTGAGTATGTCCCAAAGGCTGGACGAGCATCGAAACCCGCCTTTTTCAGCAGGGCCGAGAGCAGGATTACCTTGTCGCCCTCGGTTCCGCCATTACTTTGCCAAACATCGTTAGGTAACCTAAACTGATACCCGCAATTCCGGGGCGGAACCCTGTAGGTGTTGATGTTGGATACAACATAATTCCTTATGGCCTCAACCTTATCCCAACCCTCCTTTTTGTCGTTCAGCAACTTATCAAGCGATGGGTCATCGTTAATCTCCTTCCTAAAAGTATTTTTGTAGTAGTTAATAACCTGTTCCAAATCCCATTCGCTGAACATCAACCTTTGGTAATCGGCCATCCCATCGGACTGTAAAGCTTCGTTGGCAATGGGAGGTACTTCGGTAGCATGACATTTGACCACCTGGAAACCGCCTTCCGTTTTTCTCTTCTCTTTTAGGTTGGCAGGGGCGTTGAGAACCTTATTGCTAAGCCTGTGCCCTTTGGGCACCCTCACAATGATTTCCAAATCCTTAACGGGCGATGTTTGGTTCAGTATTATATCCTCAGAAAAGCAGGGTACGTAGCCCGCTTTGGTTTCAATGGTATAATCCAACTCAACCACTGCTCCTATCTCGAGCCCCACATGGGTGATAACCATATCGCGCAAATGGTTATAAGCGGGTGCAAGGCTTGCATGAAACGGAAGAATCTCGTTAAAGGCGTTCTCGGGCGAATGCACCACTTTCCCGTCGGCCATTGTGGTTTTGGACAGGTTTACTTTCAGAGTCTGATAATCAGGGTTGAAGGAAACAAACGTTTCGCCATAATAACGGTGAAACGACTGGTAGGTATTGTAAAGCCTTTTGTGGTAGTACCTATAAACCATGCTCCCATCAGGGTTCAGGGTATATTCATGTATCTGTTTGAACAGTACCGAGTCGGCCTGCTTCTGTTCCTCCGTAAGGGGTGTGCTGCACGATGCCAGCACGATTGCCAGCAGGAGCGGAATATATAAAAAAGTTCGTTTCATAGTCGTTAGTATTTAAGTATTACGGGTTGTTTGGCCATTTCGCTTTGATACTTAACCGCCTGACTGAAGGAGGTCCAATCCTCAGGTTGGTAAATCCGTTTCTTCAGCCTCACGGTCTGATGCATCTTCAGTACATTCCCTTCCAACAGGTAGGAAGATTCGTAATCGGCTCCCGAGCCGGTTACGCTCTTTGCCTCGGGCGAGTATGCCAAGGTCATCGAAGCGGGAAGGGTAATGGTTTCGTTCAGCTCTATCAACTTCGAACACCCATCGGCAAAGGGGTATTTGCGAGCCGGCAGCGACGGGTCGAAATTGGTGTGGCTATGGCTGTAGCCAAACAGATTGGTTGCCACCACGGGGATAAAAACCATCTCATCTTTGGTTGCAATGGCATAGTTGGGAATCCGATACTTAACGATGACTTTCACCGGCTGCAACAGGTACTCGTAGGGGTGTGTTTTCTCCACGCTCAGTATTTCAATCCTCGGAGAAATCTTCATCAGCTCCTTCTCAATATTCCCTTCCCAGTCAGCGCGTCTGCTCCCGGTAAAAAGCCGTCTGACGGCGGCATCCGATTGGCCTTCGGCTGTGAGCGTAAACTCACCCGTAAGCGTTCCATCCTCCGAAAGCTCCGAAGTTCCGTTGATACGGAAGTAGTGATTTTCGGGCGGCGATAAGGGTGTTTCCATCAAATCGGTACCTTCGGGAAGGCCCATTAGGTAGTTCTGCTGCTGCTCCCTGCTGCTCCACTCCTCGCGTAAAAAGGGAACCCACGTGGGGTCCAGCAGCATGTACTCACCATTCTTCCGCTTCACCACCGTGACCGAATGGTTAAACTGGTCGGCCGGAATCCTGTCGATTCTCGAACCGGCCATGGTCATTGCAGCATAAGACTCAAAGCCCGCTGCCCGGAGAAGGGTGATAAGGGCTCCGGCCTTGTCCTTGCAAACCCCGCACCTGTCGCCAAAATTCATATCGGCATTGTGCAGCGTATAGCCCTCGCCCTTGCCCATGGAAAGCCCGCTGTAACGAATCTCATCGGCAACCCAGTGGTTTAGAAGCGATATGGAGTCGAACTCCGTTTTGGCATTCTTAAGTACTTTCTTCACTATTTTCTCCACCTCGGGAGTTGAGTTGAAACTGCCGTAGTCCTCGTTCACCCCATAGAACCATTTGGATTTGGCATACCAATCGGGGCTGGTGGAGAGCAGCAACTTGGGCGCAACGTCGGATGGCGACACCATGCGCAACTCCCGTTGGAACGGGAGAATGTTCTTCACGGAGAAAAGGTAATTCACCTTGCCATTCATCTCCGTTACCTTTTCAACATGCTCCCCGTTGTAAAATTTATACTGAAGATTTTTCTCTTTATCGATGGTTACCTGATAAACCTTCTCTTTGATGGGTACCCTGCTGTAGAATTCCACAATATCGTAGAAGTGTCCGCGCATGGGAGGGATGTAGTAATCATCGCTCAGCTCCTCCTGATAAAGGAGGGCGTAGGAAAAGCCCTTTTTAAAGGTGGTTACCTCCACCCCGTCGCCGGGCTCGAGGCGGCCAATGTCAACCATTTTCTGTCGGGCACCCCAGTAAATTCCCCAGGCGGGAGCAGGGTAATCGTAAACTCTCTCATCTCCCAAAACCTCAATATCGCCATTGGCCCTGATTATCCTCGCCTTTTCAATGCGAACGAAAGCAGTAAGCGGGTCGTAATCGAACTTCACTGCCGACAACTCCTTGGCTCCGGCGTGTGTTAGCACTTTGTAAAGGGTTGATGTAACGTAGTAGCTGAGCCCGGTTTCCTGAACATCCACCCTGGTACTGTCGTACACCAGCAAGTAACCCGAACCCGGGTAATCCTTGGCATCACCGGCTCTGCGAATCAAATCCTGAGGCTGAGCCCAAGCGCTTGCCCCAAGCAACAGAAGAGTTAGAAAAAGAAAAATTGTTTTGCGCATAACCATAGATTTAGGTTTAAGTAATTGGTTGAGTTTATTGACCTATATGACTATTCTGAAGGCCAAAGGTTTTAGCACGGTATCAAATAATTATCAACAAATCAGCGGCTATTTAACCTATCAGGCTGTAAAGCAGCCTTATCTCCTCTGCCCAAATGGATTCATCAATGGTTTCGAGGATAAGGGGTATATCGTCGAATCGGGAATCGTTCATTATCCACCGGAAAGGTTCAATTCCAATAAGCCCCTGCCCAATGCTGTGATGCCTGTCAACCCTGCTGCCCAACTCCTTTTTACTGTCGTTCAGGTGTAAACCGCGTAGGTATTTGAAGCCGATTATCCTATCAAATTTTTCCCAGGTTTCGTCATACGCTTCTTTGGATGTAATGTCATAGCCCGCGGTATAGGCATGACAGGTATCAATGCACACCCCGACCCTCGACTTATCCTTCACTCTCCCGATGATGTATGCCAGCTGTTCGAAAGTGTACCCCAGGTTATTCCCCTGACCTGATGTATTTTCAATCACCGCAATGGCGTAAGTCGTTCTGTCAATGGCTACATTAATGCTTTCGGCAATGATATTCATGCACTCCTCGTCGCCAATCTTACCCAGCGAACTTCCGGGGTGAAAATTTAACCTGTCCAGCCCCAGCTGCTCGCAACGAGCCATCTCATCCAAAAAGGCAGCCCTCGATTTTTCCAGTGCCTCCCCCTCGGGATGGCCAAGGTTAATAAGGTAGCTGGCATGGGATAGGATATGTCGGGGATCATAGCCATACTTTTCGCACCTGTGGCTGAAGGCCTCGATGCTGCCCTCCGTCAGGGGGGCGGCCACCCACTGCCTTTGATTCTTTGTAAACAGGCCAAAGGCCTTTGCTCCAATTGCATGGGCATTCACCGGGGCATTTTCCACCCCACCCGATGCGCTGACGTGTGCTCCTACATACTTCATGGGAAATGGTTTTGATATTACTCCAATAAAACGGAGTAAATGTATAAAAATCATCCCCGTTAATCCAAAGGTTCGGTAAAAAGGTTAACTTTGCCGTGCAATGGTTCCACAGGGGCTCCACCCCAAAGGATTAATAGGGAATGCCGTGCAAGTCGGCAACAGTTCCCGCTGCTGTGAGTTTTTACAACCGATTGAGCACCCAGCCACTATTCGTTGTTGAACGGACGGGAAGGCGCTCAGGAGGAAAACAAGTCAGAAGACCTGCCATTGCTTGCCATACACCAGATACGCTTTCGGGATAAAAGCGCGGATGAGACCCTTGCAAACCACATCCAAACTTCCCCTGCTTTCTGCTGTCGGGCGCAATAATGATTAGGGTGCGTTTTAGAGCGATTACTTTATGAGAGGCCTCTCTATACCTCATGTACTGAACATGAACTGCTGTGGCGGCGGTTTGCAAAAAATCGTGGCTATGGTCATGTTCCTAGTAGGTTGCGCCATGGGCGCAAACTCACAATCGGCCCTCAACGACACCATTAGCCTGGAAAGCGTATCCATATACAGCACAAGGCCCGTTGCAGGAACATTGTCGGGGTACAAAGTACACAGAATTGACAGCTTGGCGCTTATGGAAAAGGCCGGGGTTAGCCTTTCGGAACTCCTCACCGAGAACAGCCCGATTTTTGTAAAAACCTATGGGCGAGGTGCTACAGCCACCGTTTCGTTCAGGGGAACAAGCTCTTCGCATACACGGGTGCTGTGGAATGGCATAAGGATAAACTCGCCCATGAGCGGCGAGGTGGACTTTTCGCTTATCCCCCTCTACTTTGCCGACGATGTGAACATTCTCTACGGCCAGGCTTCCATGGCATACGGAAGTGGCGGGCTGGGCGGTTTGGTTAGTATCGACAGCAATCCCGACTGGTCAAAAAGGTATGGGCTGAAGCTGTACCAATCCGTGGGCGATTTTCAAACCTACTCCACCGCCATCCATGGCGGCTATGGAACCGACGCCCTGAGGGGGCAAACCCGATTTTTCCGCGAGACTTCGCAGAACAACTTCACCTATCGCAATACGGCAAAGATTGGCAAGCCCACTGAGGTTCAGAAAAATGCCGACTACACCAAGCATGGCATTATGCAGGAGCTGTACTTCCGTCCCCGGGCAAACAGCATGATTTCGGCCAAGCTATGGTTTACCCAAACCGACAGGGGTATTCCCAAGCTCATGTCCGGCTTTTCGCACGATGAGATCAACAGGCAGGAAAATCAAAATTTCAATGCCGTGGTGGCTTGGCAAAGTTACCGTGAGAACGGCAATTGGAAACTCTCTTCGGGGCTGTCGTATCTGAGTCTCAGCTATCAGCTTCAAAAGCTGTCAGCCGAGGGAAACCGACTGCCCGTGCTCGACTCTCACTCCGATGCAAGGAGTTGGTACAATACGCTGGGCTATGACCGGGATGTGCTCAGCTGGCTTACCCTTGGTTTTCAAGCCGATGCCAATCTTCATTGGGTTGAGAGCAACGAAGAAGTGCTATCAACAGCCATTGCCTGCAAGCAAAACCAGCTGGGTATTCGCACGTTTATCCACGCAAAACCCTTGGAAAGGCTCTCGCTATCGCTTCTGGCTGGTGAAGAGGTTTACGACAATCGAACAACACCAATCATGGCCTCGCTGTCGGCACAGTACCTCTTTCTTCCCCAAAAAAACCTAATGGCTAAAGCGGGCCTGGCGCGCAATTTTCACTACCCGTCGCTCAACGACCTGTACTGGCAACCCGGAGGCAACCCAAACCTGAAACCCGAAGAGGGGGTAACCGGCGAAGCCGGAATAAGCTACACCGCAATCCCGTTTGGTTCAAGGGTAAACATCGAGGTAAGCGCTTTCTCCTCGGAAATCAACCACTGGATAATGTGGCTCCCCCATCTTAAAGGCTATTGGGAGCCGGTTAACATAGAAAAGGTGAAAGCCCGTGGGTTGGAGGGAACCCTTAGCCTATCCCTCTCGCCGGGCAGGTTTAAGCTGAAGTTTTTAGGAAATTACAGCTACACCCGCTCAACGGTGGAGGATGCCGGAGGGGTATTGCGTGCAGAGGCAAAGGGGCGGCAGCTCCCCTTTATTCCCATCCACTCGGCTGGGGTTTCGGCCAACATACAGCTAAGGAATTATAGACTGACATACTCGTTCACACACTTCTCCGAACGCTTTACCACCACCAGCAACAATCCCAATTCCATCAGGCCCCTCTACCCGTACTACATGAACAACATCTCCCTGGGATACGACCTAAGAGTGCGGAGCAGCCTGCTGGGGTTTCAGTTCAGGGTGGATAATCTTTTCGACGAGAGTTACCAAACCATCCTGTGGAGGCCCATGCCGGGGCGTAACTTCAGCCTGCTTGTAAGGCTCGAGATTTAATATCAACCCAAGAAAATGAGGAAACGAATAGTAAAATATCTAACCATTCTCTCGGTGCTGCTGAGCTTCGCAGGCTGCATGGACGATGATGTTCTGCCCACCTCGCCCGTTGACCTTTTTGGGAGCAGGGGCGTATTCATTGTCAACGAGGGCAACTACCTCTATGGCAATGCAAGCCTTTCTTACTACGACATTGAAACCAGGGAGGTTATCAATGCCATTTATGCAAAAGCCAACGGGGTTCCACCGGGTGATGTGGCCTACACAATGCAGATACACAGCGGGAAGGGATATCTTGTGGTCAACAATTCGGGATGCATACACGTGGTGGATGCCAACAGCATGCTGCACCTGGGCACCATAGAGGGGTTGCCCTCACCCCGCCACCTGCTGTTTTTAGACAATAACAGGGCACTGGTCAGCGACCTCTACGCCAGAGGCATAAGCATTATCAACACTGCCACCCTTAAGGTGATTGGGAAAATCCCCACGGGCAGCAGCTCACTGCCCTTTTACCAACACTCCACTGAGAATATGATTCGCATTGGCGACAAAATCTTTGTGAACTGCTGGAGTTTCGACAATAAGGTTCTGGTTATCAGTACAGAGAGCCTCACCGTTACCGATTCCATTGAAGTGGGCATTCAGCCCATGGCCATGGTAAAGGATAGGAACGGCAACCTTTGGATTATGAACGATGGCGGCTACCAAGGAAACCCATTCGGGTGGGAAAACCCGTCGCTCATGCTTATCAACACCGCCACCCTACAGGTGGAGCGCAGGTTCGTCTTTCCCCACCTCAACGATTTGGCAGGACCCATTGCCACCAATCCTACGGGTGACTCCCTGTACTTCGTACAGACCCATATCTACAAAATGTCCATTGACGATACTGCACTATCTGAGAGTTACTTCGTTTCTGGAACGGGAAAAAACTTTCAAGGCATGGCCACCGACCCGCTCACCGGAGAGCTGTACGTATCGGATGCCATAGATTTTATGAGCGAGGGAATGGTTTACCGATACTCCCCCGCCGGGGCTCCTGTTGATAGTTTCGAGGTGGGCATCATCCCCGGCAGCTTTTGTTTTAACTAGAGGGTTGATTGCCCGAAGTAGCACCCGGCGCTTTGCCCAAAGTTCCAATACCTTAAGCCCTACTTTTGCTTTCTTCTACCCTTAAACAAGCTGATAACCGTTAGGGCAAAGCCGCTCACCGCTAAAAGAACAGCAATGATAAGGAGCCAATCGTTGGATTCGCCCGTGTAAACCCGCTGGTATGCCCATAGTATCAGCACAATTGTGGCGACAATAAGGAATAGAAAGTATTTCATTCCCACACTGGTTCCGCGGGTCTGTCGGTTGGGATGTCGTAGTTTTACCATGGTGTTTTTTCCAAATGTACGGATTTATCAGACTTTGTTTGCTCTATCATACAAATAAGCAAACTTTTTATATAAAATATGAAAAATTCTATCCCACGTTCGTTACTTATACTTAATTTAAATTTTATTTAAATTTAACTATGTGGATTGTAAAAACAAACAAATGAATTAATTAGGAGTTAGCACTTAATATTCGATTCAAATTTTCAAAATCATTATCGAGTTTAATATCTTCGACTCCCTTAATAATTCCTAGATTCAACCAATAAATGCAACTTTTTGAGGGCATGAATTAATTTTTTTTCAAGCGAAAGGACAAAAAGATGTCCCTCCGCCTGAAATGGGTAAATTCTCTTTACTTTGTGCCCTCGTCCAAAAGTTGCAAAATA
>JAKQEF010000133.1 GCA_029558675.1 Bacteroidota bacterium
TTCTCGATACTTTGGACATTGAAGGCCCTTCGCTTTCGGTTGAAAAGTCAAAAGAATTGTATGCCAATATTGCGGAAGAGTACGCTCAAATCAAGAGTAAAAAGGCCAAATTTAAAGCCATCAGTCAGGATATCCATTTCAATGCGCTGCAGGTAAAATTTGCCTATGCGGTTACATGCCATAAGGCACAGGGTGGTCAATGGAAGGAAGTTTATATCGATCAGGGTTTTTTTAAAGAGGATATGATAAGCCGAGAGTATTTGCGATGGCTTTACACCGCATTAACCCGTGCAACGGACAAGGTTTATTTCGTAAATTTTAACCCGTTGTTCTTTGAGTAATTATCCATTTCTTAAAATGCTCCAAAAAAGTGCCCGTTGAACAAACCAGAGCACGTAAAAAATAGTTAATTTAGCCAAAAATATTGCCTACCTCATCATGAAAGTAAAGCTGAAGATCCGTCAGAAAATACTTATTTACATATTATCCCTATTCACCGTATTGTACCTTTTCTCGCTGGGATATATTGTTTATAAATCGCGCGAAACCATTATTAAAGAAACTAAACAGAATTCTGTACTGGTAGCGCAGAATGCTGCAGGAGATATTAGGCATTTTTTTGAGAAAAATTTTACCATTACCCGGACACTATCAAAGGCGTTTACGGTTTATCAGGAGCTCCCTCCCAAGCAATGGCAGGATCTTTTCATAAAAATGTATTTGCCTGTTATTAAGGACAATCCAACCGTTTATATTATCTGGGATAGTTGGGAGTATTATGGTTTTGTGCCCGGGTATGCCAAAGAGTACGGCCGGCTGTTACAATCGGTTGTTCGCGAGGGAAGTAGTTTTAACATAAGTATTGAGGAAAGGAGCATGAGTGGCGACCCAGAGCGCTACGGAAAATTTAAACAACAGAATGTGGATGATATTTGGGAGCCGTACTTAGATGAGGTTCAAAGCGAAATTAGAGAAGCTCGTCTCATGACCACAATTGCTTCACCAATACAAATTAATGGGAAATACATGGGATTAATTGGCGTGGATGTGGAATTAACGCTGATGCAAGATTTGGTAAAATCTGTTAATCTTCCTGAAGGTGGCTATGCCTTCCTGCTTTCAAATGACGGTATTATAGCCGGACATCCCGACAAGTCATTGATATTCAAAAATATTACTGACGTTTTCCCCGATGGTATTGATTCTCACAATATACTACAGCGTATTAAAAAGGGCGAAAATTTCGAGTTCAATCGTTTTGATGGGAAAGATGAACACCTGATGCTGTTCACTCCTATCAGCATGGATGGTGTAAATACAGTATGGTCCTTAGTCATAAGTATTCCCAAGGGCATGCTAATGGCTGAGGCCAATCGCACTCTGCTAATTTCATTGGGAGTAGGCTTACTGGGGTTAATCCTTATTTACATTGTACTTGTTTTCATTTCGGATGGTTT
This sequence comes from Bacteroidota bacterium, assembly GCA_029558675.1. GTDB lineage: Bacteria > Bacteroidota > Bacteroidia > Bacteroidales > Tenuifilaceae > MWFE01. The sequence goes on from JAKQEF010000133.1 coordinate 1,458, forward strand.
AACTCGCCCCATTGTTAAAATAACAGGTTCATTAAAGAGAATGGCTGCCGGTGAGATTTCCGGCAATTTAACTCTCGATATTAACTCCGGAGACGAGATTGAGGAAATGTCTAAGGCACTGAATACCACCATTGAAGGGCTGAACTAAAAGGCTGCATTCTCTCTGGATATAGGGCAAGGGAAATTGGCTAGCCAATTGGAGATGTTAGGTGAGAATGATATCCTTGGTAAGTCCTTGCTGGAAATGCGCGATAGCCTTCAGCATGCCAATGCAGAGGAGGAAAAAAGGAAGGTTGAAGATTCTAAGAGAGCCTGGGCAAACGAAGGTTTTGCCCTTTTCTCGGATATTCTTCGGCAGAATAGCAATAGCATTGACAATCTTGCCGATGAGGTGGTTCGCAACCTGGTAAAGTATTTCAAAGTCAATCAGGCTGGTATGTTCATTATTAATGATGATGATAAGAACGACATTTTCTTCCAGTATATGGCAGCTTACGCATGGGATCGCAAAAAGTATGTAACCAAAAGGATTGAGTTGGGAGAGGGGTTGGTGGGGGCCTGTGCCATGGAGAAAGAGACCATTCAATTAACCGAAATACCCGAGGACTACGTATTCATCACTTCGGGGCTGGGTAAAGCAACCCCGCGTTACGTGATACTAGTCCCTTTAAAGCATGAGGATACCGTTGTGGGGGTTCTTGAGCTGGCCTCATTTAGTGTAATGGAAACCCACGAGGTGGAACTACTGGAGAAAGTAGGGGAGAGCATTGCTTCATCCATTCTTTCAGTGAAAATAAATACCAAAACCCGAATGCTTTTGGAGCAATCGCAACAGCAGGCAGAGGAGATGAAAGCACAGGAGGAGGAAATGAGGCAGAATATGGAGGAGTTGCTCGCTACGCAGGAGGAAATGGGAAGGAAAGCAGAGGAGCAAAAGCGAAAAGAGGATGATTTGATAAAAACCTACGAAACTAAAATAGAGGATCTTAACAATCAGATTATACAGTTGAAATCCAAAGGTATTTAGATCATTATACCCACGTTTGATACCACAGCATAGGCAGCGGGTGAAGGGGTGCTCCGTCTTGATTGTCAAAGTATTTGATAGTTTCTAATCGATAAATAGAACAAAAATTGACCACTGGTTGTTATCCTTTGGATGAAAGCAATTTACGGTTTTCTTCTCATAACTATTTCAGTATTTGTAATCATGGGTAGCACTACGGGTGAACGTGACAAGATGAGCAATACTCATGAAGTGGCTACTCTTGGGGGCGGATGTTTCTGGTGTGTTGAAGCCGTTTTCCTGAGGTTGAAAGGCGTTGAACGGGTTCAATCGGGGTACTCGGGTGGTACCACACCCAATCCAACCTACAACGATGTAACATCGGGCGAGACAGGCCATGCCGAAGTGGTGCAGGTGCACTTCAACCCACAGTTTATCAGCTTCAGCAAACTACTCGAGGTTTTTTTCAAAACCCATAATCCCACCACGCTCAATCGGCAGGGTGCCGATGTGGGAACGCAATACCGTTCGGTTATTTTTTATCACTCCGAAGAGCAGCGTTTAACGGCAACTGAAATTGTAGCAATGCTGGATAAGGAAGCCATTTGGGATGATCCCATCGTTACTGAAATTTTACCTTTCCGCTCTTTCTACCCTGCAGAGGATTACCACGGAAATTATTTTGCCAGGAATCGGAATCAACCATACTGCCAATTGGTGATTGCACCAAAAATCGAGAAATTGGAAAAACTCTTCAAGGCGTATTTAAAGTGAAGATCGGGATAATGACCATGTTGGTTGACCCTGTTCACCCTTTAAAAGCAAAACTTTTCTACTTTTGCATGATTTCTTATTTCCGTTAACCATGAAAATTTGCAGGTACACTTTTTTTATCACACTCTCACTCCTCACCATATCGTGTGGCGTTAACAAAAAAATAAGGCAGCTTGGTGAAGATGCCAATGCAGCCTTTCAATCGAAGGACTATGCCAACGCTTTGCGAACATACGAGCGGATTATCAGTATGCAAACTGATGAGGGCAAAAAGGTAGAGGGTAATATTTATCAAAAGGCCGGCCTGGCTGCATGGGAGTTGAAGGAAACGTCAAAAGCCATTGATTATCTGGAAAAAGCAAGGCAGATGCCTGTGGTTAATGATAAAACCCTTTATACGTTAGCTTTGGCTTATCTCGAAGTGGATAATCTTTCCAAAGAGATAAACCATCTGGAAGAATATGTTGAACGTTACCCCAATGGCGAAGATGCGGAAGAGGTTAAAGGGCAGCTGTTTTTGGCCTACGTTAAGAGTTTGAATTGGGATAAGGCATCTGCGATGTGGGCACAAAACGATGGCAAGTATCAATCTCAGGCTAAATACCTCGAAGGGCACATGAAGGTATGCGAATCGCTGAAGCATTTCGACAAGATGAATGGGGCTGCTTTGCAGCTTTTAAAGATGGATCGTAATAATTGTAGTGCCCTCGAAACGCTTGCCATCTATTACTACCGTATGGCTGAGGAACGCTACCAAACCGAGATGAAAGCTTACGAAAAGAACAGGACAAATCGCCAGTACAAGCAGCTACTCAATGCCTTGGAAGAGATCAATGCCAATTTTCGAACTTCACGCGAGTACTTCGAAAGATTGTACAAGTTGAATCCCGAACCCCGTTTTGCAAACTACTTGGGAAATATTTACACCCGTTTTGAGAACAAGAAGCAGGCCGATTATTACTACCGCAAAGCAAAAGGAAACTAGCAGATAATCACAGTCTTTCCACAAAAAAGGCTATACAAAGCTATCTATGCCGGGGTAACCCATTTTCTCCTTGGCTGTGCTCTCTGGATAAATAAAATACTGAATAGTACCCTCTGCGCTCAGTTCGCCTTTCCCGTTTCGTAGTTCAACCCTAATATCGGCAAGGCATTTTTCCTGTTTGTTGAGGCAGGCTTTTAGCTGTATTTTACCATCGTTAATATTCACAGGCTTGCGGTACCTGATGTGCATTTGCGATGTTACTCCCCCTGTACCCAGGATGGCATATACCACCCAGCTGGCTATTTCGTCAAGCAGAGTGGCCTGAATGCCACCATGAAGTATATTATTATACCCAACATAATTGGCACTAGGCTCCCATTCGGCAGTTACCACTTTTCCTATATCATCAATAAAGAAATCGAGTTTTATCCCAATGGGATTGTTTGGAGAACAACCAAAACAGTTGTACTCTTTGCTATTGGTAAATGGATTGTTAATCTTTTTTAGCATTATATATTTGATTTTTAATACGATAAATTGAACTATTGGGATAATTCACGATGACAATTATACGTAATTAACTTAAATGTTGAACAATGTTTAAAACATTTGTTCTTTTATGGAGTTATGAGTGCAACGAATTAATATATTTGAGGAAAAAAATATGAATAGAAATTCACAGAAAACCCGGGAAAAAATCTTGAAAACTGCCACCAAACTTTTCCTTCAGAAAGGGGTTGATCAGGTGGGTGTTAGGGAGATAGCAGCGAAGGCAGGAATCAACCTGTCGCTCATGAACTACTATTTTCAAACCAAGGAGAATTTGTTCGAAACCATTTTCGATTCTCTGGTAATGGATAAGGCCGTCAAGTTGAGAAGTATCCTTGAATCGGATTTGCCTATTGAGAAAAAGATTAGAGATTATACGAATACCTATATCGATATGCTCATCGGTAATCCGCTTTTGGTTTCGTTTGTCGTTTCGTCGCTTCATCGTAGTCCCGAACAGTTGAAATCGATGAATGCAGTTGTAGCGTTATACAATTCTGAGGTGTTTTGCAAGCACCTTATTTCTGAGGCCGATGCCGGACGAATACGGAGAATTGATCCTGAGCAACTGTATATCAGTATGATATCGCTAATCCTTTTCCCATTTGCCATTAAAGAGCTTATTTGCGATAGGAATCAGTTTTCCAAGGAGGAATTTCAAGCCTTTATTGAGGAACGAAAAAGTATTATTCCCGAGATGCTGATAGGCTTACTTAAAGCTTAGGATTGCCAGAATTTAAACATTTGTAGCTAATCGTACAGACGCATCATAAGGACACTTGGAGTTTTTGAAGTTTAACTAACCATTGCCCATTGTGTGATGTACCCGAAATGGCTGTTCGTCTTACTGGCTGTTTACACATTGATACCCTTCCATGGTGAGGCATTACCGCACAACCATACGATTTATGTCGTTCAGGAAGGCTGGCATACCGGTATTATACTGGAAACCGCCGCCATTCCCGATAGCATTTGGCATGGCAAGGAAAGGTACAACGACAAAAAATACCTCGATATAGGCTGGGGCGATGAGGCTTTCTATCAGGAGCCGGGTATTAATATCATACTTGCAATACGTGCGGTTTTAATTCCAACCCAATCGGTTATCCGAATAAATGCTTTTCAAACGCATCCCGAATTGTACTATGGGTCTTTCGCATCCCTTTTTGAGGTAAATCTCAGCAATGATCAGTATAACTCTCTGATTTCCTTTATATCCAATAGTTTTATCAGGGATAAGGATGGAGAAACGATCCTTTCCCCATTGCATACAGGTAACAGAAACTTTTTCCTTGCAAAACGGAAGTATCACCTGTTTCGCACTTGCAATACTTGGGTTTGTATGGCGCTTAAAGAAAGTAACGTTCTTAGCCGGTCGGTGGGGATTGTAACACGTAGGCAGCTGGCACGGCAATTCAACAGGTTGGATCAAAAAATCGTTAGAAAAATTCATTAGACATGACTGAATCAGTCGAATATATATTTGCCAATCAGAAGAGAAAATAACTTTTGCTAAAAAAACATACTTTTGCCAAAAACTCAACATCAAAATGCAAGGAGGAATAACCATACGTCACTATAAACCGTCCGATTACCCTGCAGTTATTGAGGTTTGGAATCAAACTGATTTGGGCGGAGCCCAAAGGGGCGATAATCAGGCCATCATTGAGCATAGCATTGCCATGGGCGGGTGCATGTTTATTGCCGAAACGAATGATGGAGCAGTTGTGGGCACTTCGTGGATGACTTTCGATGGAAGAAGAATCCATTTGCACCATATTGGCGTGAAACCCGTTTTTCAGCGAAAGGGCATTGGAAGAATGTTAACGGAGCAATCGATAAACTTTGCCAAAGTGAAAGGCTATCAGATCAAGCTGGAGGTTCATAAGAATAATATTTTTGCCGTTAGATTGTATAAAAAATTGGGCTTTAAATATTTGGGCGATTACGATGTTTACATAATCAGATCGTTCGATTAATTGACCGCTCTCCATAGGTTTTTATGTTCGTACTTTGAAAGAAATATTTTACATTTGAAAAACTAAAACCTGAAAACTATGAAAACAAAACGTTTTGTACTCATCCTGACAGTATGCTTTCTATTTGCAGGCTCCTTGTGGGCGCAAACCGAGGAGGGGGGAACAAAAATTGATAAGGTAAAAAAGGGTTGGAACTTTGGCGGTTTACCTGTAGTATCATTCGACTCCGATTTGGGATTTCAATACGGAGCTTTATTGAATATTTTCAACTATGGCGATGGAAGCCGCTATCCCGACTTTAACCATAACCTTTACTTAGAGTGGTCTAGATTTACCAAGGGCAGCGGTATCAACAGAATATTTTTCGATACCAAGACTTTGATTCCGGGCATCAGGTTTACCACCGATTTGAGCTACTTAACCGATAAAACCTACGATTTCTATGGGTTCAACGGTTACGAATCGCAGTACAATTCCTCTTGGACTGATGACGGGCAAAGCGATTACATGTCCCGTGTATTCTACAAGTACGATCGTAAGCTGTTTCGATTTTCTGTTGACCTTCAGGGAAAACTACCCGTTAATAATTTGGGTTGGGCTGCAGGTGTGGGTATCTACGATTTTACCATTGGAAGGGTGGATATTGATAAGCTCAACGAGGGAAAAACCGATAATCTCCTTCCCGATACCCTTACACTCTACGAGTATTTTGAAAAGTGGGGTATTATAAAACCCGAAGAAAAGGACGGAGGTCTGACAACATACTTAAAAGCAGGGGTAGTATATGATACCAGGGATAATGAACCTAACCCCAACAAGGGGATTTGGACAGAAGCCGTAGTAACCTTTGCTCCGTCATTTTTGGGTATTGGTAAGGAGTACCAGCACATGAAGTTCTCGCTAACCCATAGGCAGTACTTTACGCTTTATCCGGAGAGGCTGTCGCTTGCCTATCGTTTGGGCTACCAAACCACGGTTTTTGGAAGTTGTCCGTTTTACCTGCAACCAAACATTACGACCCTCATACTGCGAGGAGCAACATCCGAGGGCTTGGGGGGCAGCAAGTCGCTGCGCGGCATTATCCGCAACAGGGTCATTGGCGATGGCATTGCCTATGGAAATTTAGAACTTCGATGGAAATTCGTATATTTCACTTTCATCAATCAGAATTTCTACCTGTCGCTCAATGGCTTTTTGGATGGCGGACGTGTGGTTAAACCTGTTCAATTTGGCGACTATTTTGTTGATCCGGAGGATGTTGGCATAGGTATCACTGAAGAGCAGATATTTAGCACCGACAAGGAGTCCTTCCATTTAAGCTATGGAGGTGGTTTTAGGATTGTTATGAACCGGAATTTCATCATTGCCATTGATCATGGCAGGCCCTTCGATAAACGCGACGGGAAAAGCGGCACTTACATAGGGCTTAACTTTTTGTTTTAACCCCTGTTAAAAGTGCCCTGCACATCACAATTAATAGGTAGGGAAGTTTATATGTAAAAAAAGGCAACCATTAGTTGCCTTTTTTGCTAATGCCTTTAGGTAGGATTGCCGGATAGTTCTGCTTTAAACAGTTCATCGAATGAATGCATAATCTGTAGAATTATGGGCTGGCCCACCGTAAGTGCAATATCGCCAATGCGATTCACAGGGAGGACCTTTGGCGAGGTGCCGGTTATGAATGCACCATCAATCTTTTGGAGTTCCGAATGATGGAACTTTCTGACCTCGAGTGGTATACCTTGCTCTTTACAAATATTCAGCACCATACTTCGTGTAATACCCTCAAGCACAACATTCGATGGGGGGGTGATGATCATTCCGTTTTGCAGAACGAAAAAGTTAGATCTGCTCCCTTCAGTTATAAATCCCTCTTTGTCAACAAGGAGCACCTCACTGGTTTGCGATAGGCAAATGGCCTTTTCTGCAGCACCCCTCATTTTGGGATTTTCCAACTTCACATTGGGATTTTCACGTTCCATGGGAAGGAGTTCAAGTTTAATACCATTAAGGTAATCGGCCTGTGTAGGGTAGCGGCTATCAATGAAATAGGCTAAAAGTTGTAAAAACTCCAGTCGGTCAGGGTCAAAAAACAGGGAAATCTTCAAATTCTTTTCAGTAACCGGATTTTTTTCCAGTAGGCTGAGGATATTCCTTGCAAATTCTTTCACAGTAGGGCAATTAATACCCGTTTTGAGGCACGATTTGAAAAGCCTCTCTAGATGTTCACGTAAAAAAATGGGTTTTGAACCTACCACCCGAAAGACTTCGTAAATTACTTCACCCTTTGGAATCATGTTGGGTGTAAATTCCTGAGTTTCAAATATTCTGTCATTAACGAGAAAAAATCTTTCTCCCCTGTCTAAAGGATAAAGCATATGAGGCTATTTGTTTATTGTGTACTGAAAGGAAAAGATTGGTCTATTGTTGAATCACATGCCACAGAACTACCTAACTTTCGTTCTTCAAGGCGTAGTAATCATTTAATATCGTGTTAATCAGTGGCGCATAGTAGTTGTGAAAGAAAATAGTACGATTTTTAGCATTGAATTGGTATAAAAATCGGTTCACCCACTTTCCACCGGCTATTTTGGCAGTCCACATTTGAACCGGATTGCCACCAAAGTTACCGCAGAAATAATAGTATGTCCCATTGGGGTCCTTTATTACCATTGGAGTGGTTGCACTTAATCCCATTTTTGAGAGAATATCCTCCCCCTTGGCATTCACATCTATCTCCAAATATGAAACTACCTCATTTCCATCGGGTAAAACGAACTCGAACCACTGTTCGAAGGGTACACTTTCGCCTACCCCGTACTTTTCAATCCCTTCGGGTTGAGTAATGATTGTAGGAATTATTGAATTCAGATGCTCGTCTTCAATCAGCAATTCAATGAGCCCATCGTTGTTAAGCAGTACGATACCCCCTTTATCTGTTGGCCACACTCCCATATGCTGAGATTCGTACAAATTTTTCATCCATTCCGGAGGACCACATTTCTGGTTAATGTTAAGGTTGGAAAAATATTTCCCTGCCCAGCTGGTCCATGAAATGTTCATAAGAGATTCGGCTTTGCTTCTAACGAGCGCATTGGTGGGAGTGCTAAACATATTGTACTCGGCGATGACCAATTTTTTATTATCGATCATTTTTTTCATTAGCAGGTAGTCATTTTGGTTCAAGCCGCCGTAAACTTTTTGTGAATAGACGGGTTTCGTTTTCCCTTTATACCATTCAAATGAGTGAACTCCATAACAATCAGCGTAGTATGCAATATCAAATATGGATGCGTATGCATCCACCTCATTTATTCGGATACTCTTAAAATCGAAAATCTCGTTTGCAATGTCAACAGGGAAAAAGCCATAGTAATCCTTGGTGTGAGAGTATGCCTTTTTATTGGGCATAACGAAACGCCGATTATTTAATATCCAGGTAAAACTCTTGTGTTCCGGTCTGTCGATATGGGTAACGGTTTTGTCAAGGATGTAAATATTCAGCTCTTTCTTAGCATTGAATAGCCAAATTATCCTGAGTAACAGGAAGATAAATAATAATGAGCCTAACAATAATCCGATGAGTTTCAAAATTTTTTTCATATGTTTAGCTTATTATGATGCACGGTTACTACTTAACGATGCATTTTGACAATCGAAATTTACAAAAAAATATTAAAAAAAACTAATAAGATACCATTCTTTATAAATACGTTGAACTAATTTTTTAATTCACTGAGATTTAACTATTTTCTAAAAGCAATTATCCCATTTTGAGATTCTCTTTTTATCAGAGTAATGTGTTTAAAATCCCCAAATTGGGTATTAAGAATAACACTATGGTATTATATCGAGTTCGCAATGCCAGTTTTTCCCCCTGATTTAGTGTGGGTAACACTAAAAGGAATTTTTGGCATGATTTTTATTCTTTATAACGACAGTGTTCCCCAACAACACTAAACTATACAGAAACTGCATACAACAGCAGTGGGGTTGCCCAGGTTCGTTTTTTGTCAGCCAAGCGTTTTTTCTACCCAAATAGTCCCAGATTCATATGAGTCTGGGCAACCCTTTTTTGAATACCCTTCATGGCATATATTTGTTAATCAATGTTAATAACCTTTTTAATGCCATTATTAAACCTGTCATGTTGATTAAAATCTATACCTTTGATTGAAATCTTAACTTTAATTTAAAACAACACCATGAAATCATTGAAATCTATTACCAGTTTATTATTTTTCGTATTGACTGGTTTCCTGCTGTTTGCTCAGCAACCAACCATTGACTGGGGCAGCCCTGTGCCTATTGACAGTAAAGTTGTCATCGGAAAGCTGGACAACGGCATGCAGTACTACATTCGCAGCAACAGTGAACCAAAGGAGCGTGCCGAGTTTTACATAGTGCACAACGTTGGGGCTATCCTCGAGGATGACGATCAGGATGGTCTGGCCCACTTCGCCGAGCACATGGCTTTCAACGGAACCAAAAATTTCCCAGGGAAAGGCATTTTGAATTACCTGGAGAGTATTGGCGTTAAGTTCGGACATAATGTCAACGCTTTTACAGGTCAGGATGTTACGGCTTACAACCTGTCAAACGTTCCACTGTTCAGGGAGGGAATTATTGACAGTGCACTTCTAATACTGCACGACTGGTCAAGCTACATTGCTTTTGAAGGCGATGAGATAGATGCCGAACGTGGCGTAATCAGAGAGGAGTGGCGCACGAGAAGAACGGCCGATTGGCGGGCTTCGCAGGAAAAGAATAAGATCTTGTTCCAAGGATCCAAATATGCCAAAAGGGATGTTATCGGGAGTATTGATGTTATCAATAACCACAAATATGAAACACTCAGCCGTTTCTACCGCGATTGGTATCGCCCCGACTTGCAGGCCCTGATCATTGTTGGTGATTTTGATGCCAAAATGATGGAGAGTAAGGTTAAGGAACTCTTCTCGCAAATCCCTTCAAGGGAGAAACAGGATCCCCGCCCCGATTTTGTGGTACCTAAGCATAAGGAGATTTTGGCAGGCACATTCATCGATCCCGAGATAACCCGTACCATGGTTGAGGTTTACTATAAACACCCCGCTACTCCACAAAATGAGAAAAATTTGGGCTACTACAAAAAGAACATTGTTCAGAGCCTTTTTTCGCAAATGCTTAACAATCGTCTTAATGAGCTGACACAGCAAGAAAACCCGCCTTTTGTGGCAGCATTCAGCTACAGCGGGAGTCTTACCCGAACATTGGAATCTTATGTCCTTTTGGCCATTGCCCGCGAAAATGAACCTATTAAAGCGCTGGAAACTATACTTAAAGAGAGTTTCAGGCTCGATCAGCATGGATTTACTCAAACCGAACTCGACAGAGCCAAGGCCGATTACATGAGGAATATTGATAAAAAGTATAAAGAGAAAGACAAAGAGAAGAATGAGAAATATGTATGGCAATACTTTTCTCATTTTACGGAGAATGAGCCTATCCCCGGAATCGAATTTGACTACATGTTCACTCAAGCCCTTGTGCCTGCAATTTCTCTACAAGAAGTTAATGCATTGATTAAAGAGTTGATTGCCGATGACAATATAGTCCTTTTCATCAGCGCTTCCGACAAGGAAAAGGAGATTGCTCCCAGTAAAGAGGAGTTGGTAAGCATTTACAATAAGATTAAAGAAACCCCGCTGGATCCCTATGTGGATAATGTGAAAACTGAACCGCTTATCTCGGCTGTTCCCAAGGTTGGTAAAGTGGTGAAAGAAACAAAGAATGATATACTGAAAGTTACAGAATGGCAGCTGGATAATGGGGTAAAAGTGATTGTTAAACCCACCGATTTCAAGGAGGATGAAATTTTACTATCGGCCTTTAGCCCCGGCGGATACTCACTTGTGGACGACAAGGATGTGCCCTCGGCCCAAATGACTTCGACCATTGCAGTGATGAGTGGGGTGGGGAACCATAGCCGTATTGAGTTGGAAAAAATGTTGGCCGGAAAAATAGTGAATGTTAGCCCATACATTGGCGAGAACGAAGAGGGTTTCAATGGTAACTGCTCACCCAATGATTTGGAAGAGATGTTACAACTCACCCATCTCTATTTCACCAGTCCGCGTTTCGATGAGTCTGCTTTCAATGCATACATGTCGAGGATGCAGGCTGTATTGCAAAATGCAGGCAACAGTCCCAATATGATTTTCCGCGATTCAATCTCTTATATTGGCATGAATAGGCATTTCCGTAAAAGGCCTATGAATATCAATTTGCTGAAGGAAGTTGACCTCACCAAAATTGAAACCATTTATCGCAATCGTTTTGCCGATGCCAGCGATTTTACATTCGTATTCGTTGGCAATATCAGTACGGATGCACTCAAGGCATTGGTAGAGACTTATCTGGGATCGCTACCCAATATTAAGCGGAAAGAGAGTTGGAAGGATAATAACATCCGATTCCCGAAGGGGACAAATAAATATCCATTCACTTTCGCAATGCAAGTTCCCAAGAGTTCTTGTTTCGTTTCGTATCAAGCTCCCGTTACATACAATTTTGAAAATAGGATTTACTCCGATGCAATAGAGCATGTACTGGATCTTAGGTACACCGAAACCATTAGGGAGGGAGAAGGAGGAACCTATGGCGTGCAAACATGGTATAGCTTTGCGAAAACTCCTATAAATCAGCTAACCATGACCATGTATTTTGATACTGATCCCGATAAGGCTGTGCATTTGGTAGAAATAATTCATGATGAATTTAAAAAGATTCTTAGTGATGGGCCAACCGAGGTTGACCTGAATAAGGCAAAGGAATACTTCTTGAAGGATCGGCAGGAAAGCTTAAGGGAGAACCGTTTCTGGTCATCGGCCATCAAGGAATACTATAATAATGGCATTGACATCATTAGCAACTACGAAGCATTGGTTAAAAAATTGAATGTGAAGGAAGTTCAGAAAGCAGCCAAGTCTTTCTTCAAGGATGCCAATATGCTTGAGATAGTTATGAGCCCACAATAGAGTTAGCTTAATCTGAACATTGAAGTCCAATCCCATACCGGGGTTGGACTTTTTTTTGAACATAGCAATAGTAAAACTGTTGTTTAGATTAATTACAAATAAGTTAATCAAAACAAAGCGCTATGAATAATGCCATATACAACTTCGAGAGGCCGCGTAACGAGCCCGTGCTGATGTACGAGTCGTGTTCGCCCGAACGGATGGCCTTGCTGGATGAGATTGAGAAGCAAAGCAATACCATTGCTGAAATCCCCCTGATTATTGACGGTAAAGAGATACGAACCGGCAATATGGGCGAGATAACCATGCCACATGATAACAAAAAGGTAATAGCACGCTACCATATGGCCGGGCCCAAAGAGGTGGAAATGGCCATCGATGCTGCATTGGCAGCACATGAGCATTGGGCAACGGTGTCGTGGATTGAGCGTTCGAGTATCAACCTGAAAATTGCGGAGCTGATATCCAAGAAATATCGCCACAAGCTCAATGCGGCCACCATGGTGGGGCAGGGGAAGAGCGTTTTTCAGGCCGAGATTGATGCGGCATGTGAAACCATTGACTTTTTAAGGTTCAACTCCCACTTCATTTCCGAAATATACAATCAGCAGCCCTATTCCGAAACGGGCGTGGTGAACAGGGTGGAGTACAGACCCCTGGAGGGGTTTGTGTTGGCCATCACACCGTTCAATTTTACGGCCATTGCATCTAACCTCAACATGTCGCCTGCGCTCATGGGCAATACTGTGGTGTGGAAGCCTGCCACAACGGCCATTCTCTCAAATTATATGTTGATGCGGATTTTCAAAGAGGCCGGATTGCCCGATGGGGTAATCAACTTTATCCCCGGGAAAGGCTCTGTTATCGGGAATACAGCCATTCCGCATCCCATGCTGGCCGGAATCCACTTTACGGGGTCCAGCGCCACGTTCAACCATCTGTGGAAGCAGGTTGCGGAAAACCTGCACAGGTACAAGTCGTACCCAAAGATTGTGGGCGAAACGGGCGGTAAGGATTTCGTGGTGATACACCCCTCGGCTGATACCGATGTGGCAGCCACCGCGCTGGTTAGAGGAGCCTTTGAGTATCAAGGACAAAAGTGTTCAGCAGCCTCGCGAGCCTACATTCCCAGGTCGCTTTGGAATCCCATTAGGGAGCGAATGAAATCCATGATGGATGAGATTAAGGTTGGAGATGTGAAGGATTTCGGCAACTTTATGAACGCCGTAATTGACCAAACCGCATTCAACAATATCATGGGCTATATCGACAGGGCAAAAGCATCGGATGAGGGTGAGGTGATTTTTGGCGGAAAGGGTGATGACAGCAAGGGCTGGTTTATTGAACCCACGGTTATAGTGGTGAAGAATCCCCACTTCGTAACCATGGAGGAAGAGATTTTTGGCCCCGTTCTGTCCGTTTACGTGTATGATGATGAGAAATGGGCAGAAACTCTGCATCTGGTTGATACAACATCACCGTACGGGTTGACGGGTTCCGTTATATCCACCGATAGAAAAGCACTCAATGAGGCGTGTGTTGCGCTACGCTATGCGGCCGGTAATATTTACTTCAACGATAAGCCCACTGGGGCAGTGGTAGGTCAGCAGCCATTTGGCGGGGCCAGGGCAAGCGGAACCAACGATAAGGCCGGCGGCCCAAACAACCTGTTGCGCTGGACAAGCCCGCGTACTGTTAAGGAAACTTTTGTTCCGCCCACCGATTTTAAATATCCCTATATGGCCTACAGGAATTGTGGAGGGTAACCACAAGGGTATGACGAAAGAATGTAGTGTTTTTGCTGATTAGTAGTTGTTTACAGATTGCTGTAAACTCCGTTGGTTAGCATGTAGCGGTACGCTTCGATTGGCATGAAGTATTGTACATTTTTGCCATCGCGAAGGCATTGCCGAATGAATGTTGAGCTGAGCTCAATGATAGGAGCCGCAAGTGTTTCCACATGGGAATCCCTCTTTATCCTCTCCATGTCCGAGCCCAATCGGGGGTAAACCATGATGCGATAGTCGTTGAGCAGCGATGCGCTATCCTTCCACTTGCCTATGCTTTCAATGGAATCGGCACCCATAATAACGGTAAATTGCCGTTGAGGATACTTCTCACCCAGAACTTTCAGCGTGTCGATGGTGTAGGAGGGTTGGGGCAACTGCATTTCAATATCACATACTCCCATGGATGGGGATAAATTGGCAACGGCCAGCTTAACCATTTCCATCCTATGCCTGATATCGGCCAGTTGGGCCTGTGGTTTAAGCGGATTGTGGGGACTTACCACGAACCAAAGTTCCTCCAGATCGGTAAATTCTATGATGTATCCCGCTATGGCAACGTGCCCAATGTGGATAGGGTTGAACGAACCGAAGAACAGTCCAGTTTTCATGGTTGTTGTATGAATCGTTGAACGGTTTCAATGGTTTCTGCAACGGCCTTGTCCAAATTGTCATTCACGACTACCAAATCGTAATCCTTGGCGTAACCCATCTCTTCGCGCGCTTTACCTACACGTTTGGCTAAGGTTTCGGGCGTTTCGGTGCCACGCAGTTCAAGGCGCTTTTGCAACTCCTCAATGGAAGGAGGCATGACGAAAATGGCAAGTGCCCTATGGCCATATAGCCTTTTGATGTTCAACCCGCCCTTCACGTCCACATCGAAGACCACGTGGTGCCCCTTTTGCCAAATCCTCTCCACCTCCGATTTTAGAGTCCCGTAGAATGATCCCGGATAAACCTCTTCCCACTCCACAAATTCATCAGCCTCAATCCTCTTCTTGAATTCATCCACCGAAAGGAAATGGTAATCGCGTCCGTTCACCTCGCCTTCCCTCTTGGGGCGGCTACAGGCTGAAATGGAGAACTCCAACTCAGGGATTTGTCCAAGCAAACGCTTAACAATGGTTGTCTTCCCCGAGCCCGAAGGGGCAGAAAAAATAAACAGCTTACCGTTCATAACCTTCCTGTTGTAAAATGCGCTGTGCGCAATTATTAACCAAAAGAAGTAATTGGAAAAGAGAAAGGGTATGCCAATCTCTACAACACGTTTTGCAGCTGTTCCTTAATCTTTTCCAACTCACCCTTCATAAGCACCACAATTTTCTGTATTTCGGCATGATTGGCTTTGGAACCCAGAGTATTAATCTCTCTTCCCATCTCCTGAGCAATAAAGCTCAACTTCTTGCCAATCTGTTCCTCTTCGTTCAGAGTATCCAGAAAGTATTTGCAATGGTTGTCCAGCCGTACTTTTTCCTCGTTGATATCCAGTTTTTCCAGATAAAAAATTAGTTCCTGTTCAAAACGGTTCTCATCAACTGTAACATCGCTGCCCAGCTTGGCAAGGCTGCTAAGTAACCTCCCCTTCACCTCTTCAATTCTCTCACCCTCAAATGTGGCCAATTGGTATAGCAGTTCCTTTATTTGTTTGACTTTCAGAATTAAGTCTTTTTCGGTGGCTTTACCCTCCTGATACCTGAAATCGTTGAGGTTGTCCAACGCCAGCGACACGCAGTTTATCAATGCATCCCACTCCTGTGGCGAAACATCTTCCTTCTCGGAGTTGAAAACTTCGGGTAGCTTCAGAATGGTTTGGAATAAGGACTCATACTCCAACGATATGCCCAATTCACTGGCAATGGCCTCAAATTGCTTTAGATATGCTTTGAAAACCTTGGAATTGATGGTGGGTATGGTGGTCACCTCGTCCTCCTCCATGGTGATGTATATATCCACTTTCCCTCGCTGTAACGATTGAGCAATGAGGTTTCTGATATCCAGTTCTTTCTCCCTGTATAAAAGGGGGATTTTAAGAGTTGAGATATCCAATTGTTTGCTGTTCAGCGATCTTACCTCGGTGATAATTTTCCTGTTGCCAAATTTCACTTCGGCTTTGCCGAAACCTGTCATCGATTTTAACATGCCGCATAGTTTTATACAAAGGTATAGTATTGTGATCGAAACGCAAACAAGTTTTCAAACAACCGATGAACTGAGGCTCTTACCCTTCTTTAACCCATAAATCGATTATCAACCAACCCTTTCCAACTCCACGGTAAAGTGTCTCATGATGGGTGCTTCCCAAACAATTCTAAACCCCTTGTTGATAGACTCGCGCTTGTCGTACACGTTTTTAAGAGCAACGGCTATCACATCCATGTGATTGTTGGTATAGGTGCGACGAGGAATGGCCAGCCTGAGAAGTTCCAGTTTTGGAAAGCGATTTTCCCGTGTAACCGGATCGCGGTCGGCAAGGATGGCCCCGATTTCAACGCCCCTTATACCTGCCTCAAGGTACAATTCAATGCCCAACGTCTGAGCCCTGAACTGTTCGCGGGGAACATTGGGAAGCACTTTGTCTGCATCTACGAAAATGGCATGACCACCCGGAGGCGATTGAATGGGTATCCCAAAACCGGTGAGTTTATTGCCAAGATACTCTACCTGCTTAATTCGGGTATCGAGGTAATCGAACTCGGTACCTTCGTCTAGCCCTACTGCCAGGGCATTCATATCTCTGCCCGACATTCCGCCGTAGGTGATGTAGCCTTCGAACATGATGTTGTAAGTGGAGCATTGGCGCCAGGTATCCTTCGATTTCATGGCTATAAATCCACCAATGTTCACAATGGCATCCTTTTTACTGCTCATGGTCATAAAATCGGCGTAGGAGAACATCTCTTTCACTATCTCCTTTATAGTCTTGTGCTCGTACCCCTTTTCACGCATTTTGATGAAGTAGGCGTTTTCGGCAAAACGGGCAGAGTCGTAGAGAACGGGTTTCCCGTACTTGTCTGCCACCCTTCTCACTTCGCGCAGGCACTCCATGGAAACGGGTTGCCCTCCCGATGAGTTGTTGGTAACCGTTACAATGACAAAGGGAACCTTGTTGGCATTTTTAGCCAGATAGCTGTCCAACTTGTCAATATCAACGTTGCCCTTGAATGGGTGGTATGCCTCAGTATCGCCCGCAATATCTATGGTAAGGTCAACAGCATGGGCCTTACGGAATTCAATATGCCCTTTGGTAGTATCGAAATGCGAATTGCCGGGAATATAATCGCCTTCTTTAATGAGGACGGAGAAGAGCACATTCTCGGCTGCCCTTCCCTGATGCGTGGGCATGAAGTACTCGAAGCCCAAAATGCGCTGTATTGTATTCTTCAGGTTGTGGTACGATGAAGAGCCGGCATAGCTCTCATCGCCCAGCATCATTGCGCTCCACTGACGATCGCTCATGGCGCCGGTTCCCGAATCGGTGAGAAGGTCGATGAAGACCTCTTCACTTTTCAGGTTGAAAAGGTTGTACTTGGCCTCTTTAATCCATTTCTCACGCTCAGCACGCGTACTCTTTCTGATGGTTTCAACCATCTTGATTTTATATGATTCTGCAAATGGTAATTCCATGGCAAATAATTATTAAAAAGTTTGTTAATAGAAAATAATAAAAAGAGGTGAAGGGGTGGGTGCTATGCTACACCCAATGGAAATGAAAAGCGTCGCGATTTTTTATATTGCGATACACATTTTTTGC
The DNA here is from genome assembly GCA_029558675.1 of Bacteroidota bacterium. GTDB lineage: Bacteria > Bacteroidota > Bacteroidia > Bacteroidales > Tenuifilaceae > MWFE01. The sequence continues at coordinate 19,308 of JAKQEF010000133.1, forward strand.
CAGTGATGATATCGAAACTTTTACAACCATCATTTATCTGTTTACGTGCAACAAAATTATTAAAAATTTATGCAAATTCAATGGGAAATGCGTTGAAATACTACTTGTTCATCAATGCCAATAATAGTTCTCTCGAAAAGTGTTTAGCTGAGAGAATTAATTATCCGGCCCTTTGCAGGAAAGAGCATCACTTAATGGTAAACCTTCCTTTGGGGAAGCAATATTGACCTGTGCGCATCACCTACATTGGGATCAATCCTCTTGCCCATTGCAAAAAATACTTCTGTTTAACTACAAAGTGAATTGTTTCAAATTGGGTTTCAATGATACAACAGAAATAATGGGCTGACCACTAAGTTCACTTTTTTTAAAAGGTAATCCTAAATTGATTAGGAGCCAGGGTTATTCAAAGTATCTAATTGTTCTGAAAGTAAGCTCTTGTTAGCCAGTGTCATATGATAGCGATGATAATTGTATTCTCGGTGGCGGATTTCTGGTAAACCCTCCTGAAAATATTCAGGTGCAGAAGTAAAAAGTTAAATTTTATCTTTTCTGCTAAAAGTACAAATCCCTCTCGCCCTGTTTAATCCTTTCAATTCTGTTCCTTATCTCCCCTGAGTTTCGCTGCTCATGCACTTCCTGTAGGGTTTTCTCTATCAATTTGTAACCTTTGGCCTTAACCTCATCCGAAGCATAATCTTCCAGATACTCGGTGAGCGTAAGCAGAGCATTGGGCGTGCAGAACCGTTTGATGAATCCTGGAACCGAGAACTCCATGAAGTGCTCTCCCGTTCGGCCAAGCCTATAGCAGGCGGTACAGAACGATGGAATATAGTTGTGTTCAATGAGTTCGTCGATAATTTCGCCCAGAGAACGGTTGTCGTTAATCATAAACTGTTCTCGGTTGAGGTTCTGCTCCTCATTTTTGCTTTCCGAGTAAGTTCCCAATTCCAGTTTTGTGCCTCCATCGATTTGCGAAACACCGAACTGCAACACTTGTCGTCGTACAGCAACCGATTCGCGGGCGGTTAGGATTAGTCCTGTGTAGGGCACAGCCAGACGTAGGATGGCAACCAGTTTCACAAAATCCTCATCGGAAACTTTATATTCCAACTTCGAGTCAATGGATGCAGCGTCTTGAATTCGGGGAAAAGAGATGGTATGTGGACCAACATTGTAGCATGCCTCCAAATGGCTGGTATGCCTAATAAGCGCAAGCACCTCGAAACGCCAGTCGTACAGCCCGAACAGGGCACCAATTCCCACATCGTCGAGACCTGCTTCCTGTGCCCTATCGAGACCGGTTAACCGCCAGTTGAAATCGCGTTTTTTACCCCCCAAATGGTATTTGGCATACATCTCGGGATGGTATGTTTCCTGAAATATTTGGTATGTGCCAATGCCCGACTCTTTCACTGTCCTGAATCCTTCAATGTCAAAAGGAGCAGCATTGATGTTCACGCGCCTTATTTCACCATTACCTTTCTTTACACCATAAACCAGCTTTACGGTGTGGGCAATGAATTCGGGTGAGTAGGTGGGATGTTCTCCATAAACCAAGATCAAACGTTTTTGCCCGTTATCTTCCAAAGCTTCTACCTCTTTCACAATCTCTGCATCGCAAAGGGTAGTGCGAATGGCATCCCGGTTAGAGGTTCTAAATCCGCAGTAACTGCAATTGTTGGTGCAGTAATTACCTATGTATAGCGGGGCAAATAGCACTATGCGATTGCCGTAAACCTTTTCTTTCAACTCTCTGGCGCCCTGAAGAATTTCTTCCACGAGTTCAGGGTCGGTAGTGTTGACCAGGATGGCAGTATCCTCTAAGGATAGCCTGTTTTTTGCCTGAGCCTTGGCGATAACTTCGCGTACTTTCTCTTTGGTTGGCTTGGCGTTGTTGATGTAACCCCATATCTCATCGGCATCGATGAAAGGCTTCATGGGCTCATCGGGAATGGAGTAGCGTTCAGGAGTAAATTTCATAGTAGCAACTTTTTAATAGTTCAGTTTTTTTTACCTGTTCAAAACATTATTCTAACCAAAGGAAAAACGGAACTACTGCAAAGTGCCTTTCATCATCAGCGATTTAATCTGCACACCCGGAAGTTTACCTATCGGACCGGCAAGAGAGCCAATCTCGTCGGAAGTACCCTCAAGTATTAATGAAATAACACTTACTCCCTTACTAACAAGGGGGATTCCCTGTCTGCCGATAATTATTTCGGCGTGTGCGGTTAAAATCTGATTCAGTTTCTGTACGCTATCCCGGTTCTCGATAAGGATAAGTACTGCTCCGATTCTCTTTTCCATTAGATCTTGTCCTTTGGATTAGATTTATTCATTAGAGTCCTTGGGAATATTTCGCCTCAGACAATCTGATGGTTTTTAATTGCGGCAAAAATATGAAAAAAAAAGGGAGAGTGTTACGTGCCAATGGATGTTTTAAATCATATCAATCTCCCAAGCCTTTCACGAAATATGCAATTTTTTCAATGGAGGTAATCATGTCGTACTCCTCCAGGTAAACGGAATGCGGTACATTTAGCGGCGTTGTGGTAAAGTTGAGAATTCCCTTTATTCCGGCTAAAACCAGCATTTCGGTGATGGCAACGGCGGTTTCAGGTGGTGAGGAAATGATGGCAATGGAAATATCGTTTTCGCTGATAAACTGTTGCATGTTACGGATATGGTAACATTTTACCCCTGCGATAACCCTATCCACTTTGTTTTCATCCACATCGAAGGTGGCCACAATGCTCAACTTTGGCCTTTTACCGGTGAAGTATGCGGTTATGGCTCGCCCCAGGTTTCCCATTCCTACAACGATAACTTTTAAACCCTTGTGATGGTCAATGATCGATTCGATGACGTCAATAAGCTCACGCACATTGTACCCTTTCTTATTGACGCTTGAATAGCCTATCAGCATCAAATCGCGACGAACCTGAACGGCAGTTGTATGGTGCAGACCGGCCAATTGATGGGAGTAGATATGTGTTTTTCCCTGTGCAAGGCATTCTATGAGGGTACGTCGATATTGGCTTAATCGTTCAACGGTTTTTTCGGGTAGTGTCATGTTGTAGATTTTTGTGAAAACGGTAGTAGAACTGTAAATAATATGCCTTTGTCCTGCTTGCTAATCACTTCGATTGTTCCACTGTAAAGGTCTAATATACGCTTAATAAAGCTAATTTCCAGCCTGCTTTCGGTGTGAATCGGAGAACTTTGGATTAGAGATTGTGAAACCTCGCTGAGTTTTCCAAAAATATTCCCATTGGAAAACCCCTCTTTCATAACAAATACTTTTATTAGGATATTGGCATCTTCCGTCTCGATGGTACATTTTACTATCTCACCCTCTTCACTATTTCGTATGGCCGTGGTTACAAGGTTGTTGAATATGAGCACCATCTCTTCCTGATCGGCAAGAAAAGGAATGGGTTGCATGGGATCAAACTCGATATTCACATTGCGCTGTATGGCAAGCGGTTTCACCGTATCCAAGGCTAATTTCGCCACAGCGCAAAGGTCAACCTCCTGAACATCCCGAAGGCTTTTTCCCGATTCAATTCTGGTCAGGTCAAGCAAATCCATAATCATATTCTGTATGGACTTAACCTGAGATATGGATTCGGCTATCATGGAGTCGTAAAAGCTGATGTTTTCACCGGCTTTGTGTTTGAGCATTATTTTTAAATTGCTTTCTATTACGCTCAGCGGCGATTTCAGCTCGTGCGATAACACGCTGAGGAATTGGAATCGTACATGCTTCCCCTCTTTATACATTTTGCTTGTCATGCGGCGGAGGAAGTAGTGCTTAGCCACGCTGTCCATTGTGGTTTTTAACTCCTGGGGCGTGAAGGGCTTGGGAGCAAAATCGAATGCGCCGATATTGGTTGCCTTAACGGCCAGATCGAGAGAGGCATAGGATGTTATCATGATGACCAGGATATCCAAATGGTTGTTGTTGATGTATTCCAGTATTTCAACCCCCTGGATACCCGGTAATTTATTGTCGAGCAGCACCACAGCCGGAGGCGTGGAGTTGATAATTGTTAGCGCCTCCTCCCCGGTGGATGCCTCAATGATTTTGAATTGAATATCGTCATCCATGAATGGATAGGTTACCGTATAGCTCTGAAGGATACGGGAAATCCCCGAACGTATGCCGTGCTCATCATCAACCACAAGAACATCAAGGGTTTCCATTCTACAGTTTAAGAAGTTTGTAAATCTCTCTTTGCAATTGATCGGGTCTAATCCCCTTTTCAAGGTACAGATCGGCTTTAATCCATCTTTTCTCCTCATCGGAGTCCAATCCGAATAGAAGTCCGGTTTCGGCAGATACTGCCGTAGCCAGTACGATTGGAACATCGGGATACAATCTTTTCATTTTGTAGCAAAGGATAAAACCACTGTCCTCATTTTCCATCATCAGGTCAAAAATGGCCAAATCGGGTTTAAAAGTTTTAATGAATTCTTCGGCCTCTCTCTGACTGTCTGCAGTAAACACTTTAAAGCCAAAACGTTCCAGTTGAAGTTTCATTTGAAAAAGAAAATCCACATCATCGTCAACCAGCAAAATTGTTTTCTGATTCTTCATTGTTCTAGTGTTCTGTTTTATATAACGAGTGGTTCATTGCAATGTTAAGGGTCAAGTATTTTTTTCAATCCAAAATCTTCAGCTACCGTTAATATTACCTAAGAACATCCCTTTTTGTGTACCGGGTGTACAAGAGAATATCCACATTTTTCTTTCCCACTACTTCGGAAAACTTGTCATAAACATCTTTCAATAAGGCATTCTTGTGGGCGGCTTTCATTATTTCTGTGTCGTCAATATCGTAGATAGATTTGGCATGCATCTTCTTGTCCTTGACACTAAGACCAATGGGCTGACCGCCTCCGTTGACACACCCCCCCTGGCAGGCCACTATTTCTACGAAATGTGCATCAAGTTTGCCCTCCCGAATGGCTTTTGCAAGGGAGTTGATATTTGTCAAACCATTGGAAACCACCACTTTTACCTGCTCCTTTCCAATTTTCTGCTCGTACTCCTTAATGCCTGAGATTGACCTGAGTTCGCCAATTTTTGTAGTGGGAATCTCTTTCCCGGTCGTTTGGTAGTATAGCGTTCTAAGGACACCTTCGGTAAATCCCCCGGCATTGGCATACAGCTTTCCGGAGGAGCTGGAAGTCCTAAATGGTAGATCGGGCAGGAGAGGTTCAATGTTTTGTAAATCAATGCCATAAATGCGTATGAGATGGGCCAGTTCGCGTGTGGTTAGTACAATATCCACGTCCGAGATACCATTCCTGGTCATTTCAATTCGTTGCGATTCGAACTTCCGTGCCAGGCAGGGCGTAGCCACCACCGAGAGAATGTCGGCTTGTTTTACTCCAATGGTATTGGCAAAATACGATTTGGTAATGGACCCCAGCATAAGTGCCGGCGATTTCACTTTCGATAAATGGGGCAGTAGTTCCGGGTAAAACTGTTCGGCATACTTAACCCAGGCAGGGCAAAAACTTGAAATTAATGGCAGATTTTCTTTGGTCTCCATCCGCTGCTTTAACTCTGCGGCACATTCCATTAACACCATATCTGCAGCAAAAGATGTGGAGAAAACGTAGTTAAAACCAATCTTACGGAGTGAAGCAACCAATTTGCCTTCAATCTCCTTCCCGGGCTTAACTCCGAATTCTTCCCCTATCGATGCCATAATGGCCGGGTCAAGTTGTATAACCTTTTGTTGTTTATTATTGTACAGCTCAGTCTGCAACCTGTCGAGAGATGATTGTTCGTGGAGAGCTTTGGTTGGACACGTGAGGATACACTGCCCGCATCCAATGCAATTGGAGAAGTTTAGGTCACGGTTCATCGAGGTGCCTATACGGGTTTTGCTTCCCCTGTTGATGAATTCAAAAGTCGATACAGACTGTATCTCATCACAAACCCTAACGCACCTGCCACAGAGTATGCATTTGGAAGAATCTCTTACTATGCAGGGGCCCGAAAGATCGAGTTTGAGCTTGCTCTTTACACCGGTTATCCTGCGCTCCCGCACGTTGAGTTCATACGATAGATCCTGCAATTCGCAATTGCCATTTCGTTCGCAGTACAGGCAATCGTCGGGATGATTGCTCAGGAGCAGTTCAACCAGCACTTTACGTGCTTTCAATACCCTGGGAGAATGGGTATGGATAACCATACCTTCGCTTACAGGGTATGAGCACGATGCCACCAAATTTTTCATTCCCTCCACTTCCACAACGCATATTCGGCAGGCGCCCGTTGGCGAAAGGCTTTTCACGCTACATAGTCTGGGAATCTTTATACCGTTTTGGGTTAAGGTTTCCAGGATTGTATCCCCTTTCCGAGCCTGAATTTTCCTATTATTAACTTCTATGCTAAACTCCATTGCAATTCAAATTCATTTGCCAATAAACGGTTATTTACTATGCCATTACAAGTTTTTTTGCCGGTCAATCAACTTATTTGAAAAAAACCGATGAAAACTTGCAAACCTCTTCGCATACACCACAACCAATGCATTTCTCTTCCACAACGAAATAGGGCGAACGGGGTGTTCCAATGATTGCGTTGGTTGGGCATCGTTTGGCGCAGGCTGCACATCCCGTGCATTTCTCCACGTCGATATAGTAAATGCGCAGGTTACGACAAACTCCGGCAACACATTTACGCTCGAATATATGCTCTTCAAATTCATTCTTAAAGTGATTTAAAGCGCTGATCAGCGGGTTGGATGCAGTTTGCCCGAGTCCGCACAGCGAAGTATCGCGCATTACCTCGGCTATACTTTCAAGAAGAATAACCCCTTTAAAGCGCTCAAGTGAGCCATGCCCGTCGGAGTTTGCAGGGCGGCTGGATATGGCGTTTAGTATATCGAGCATCCTTTGCGAACCTTCCCGACAGGGGATACATTTACCGCAGCTTTCATGTTTTATAAAGTTCATGAAGTACTTCACCATGTCAATAATGCAAACCGTATCATCATAAACAATGACACCGCCGGCCCCCATGGCGAGGCCCTTGGTTTTAAAAGATTCGAAATCGATGGGTGTTTGTAAATCTTCCGGAATAATACATTCGCCTGAGGGACCGCCAATTTGTACAGCTTTCAGCTTTTGCCCCTCGGGAACTCCACCGGCCAACTCAACTAACTTCGATAAAGGGGTTCCCAGCGGCACTTCCAATAGGCAAACCCGGTTAACTTTTCCCGATACAGAGAAAAGTTTAGTTCCCTTGGATTGTTTTGTGCCAATTGCATTAAACCATTCAAACCCTTTATTGATAATATGCGGAACGTTGGCTATAGTTTCAACATTATTCACTACCGTGGGTTTACCGTGTAACCCTTTAGCTGAGGGGAATGGGGGTTTGTAGTTGGGCATTCCGCGCTTCCCCTCAATGCTTTTTATCAGGGCTGTTTCTTCGCCACACACGTAGGCCCCGGGCCCTTTTCTTATGGAGATATCAAGGTTAAATCCGCTGTCAAAAATATTAAACCCCAGCAGCCCCAGATCGTAAGCCTGCTGAATGGCTTTTTCCAACCGAATAACGGTAAGAGCGTAACGGTTTCGGGTGTATATGATGGCCTTGTTGGCCCCTACGGCATAGGCAGCAATGGCTATTCCCTCGATTATGAGGTGCGGGTCACTTTCCATTAAAACACGCTCCATAAAAGCACCCGGATCGCTTTCATCGGCATTGCAAATAAAATATTTCTGATTGGCAGCAATACTGAGCGTTGCCTTCCATTTTATACCTGTGGGGAATCCACCTCCTCCACGTCCGCGGAGTCCGCTTTTATCGATGGCATCACAAACCTCTTCGTGGGTATAGTTGCTTATTACATTGGCAAATGCCTTATATCCACCCCAGGCAATGTAGTCTTCAATGCTCTCGGGGTTAATTAATCCGCACTTCTCCAACAACAATCTATGTTGATGTTTAAAGAAGGGAAGATCGTCAAAGAATGGTACGTTCAACCAAGGCTGATGCAGAGGGTTTCGGTACTGTGCCAGGGCAAATTCCGAAGGCAAAAAGTTGTTCAGCACACCGTCGAGTATGGTTGCAACCATATCACCGGTTACCTCTTGAAATGATACCCTGCACCTTCCCGGCAGTTGGACATCCATAATGGGCTCCAGCGAACATAATCCTAAACTACCGACTTCAATTATCTCCAAATCAACATTCATCTCTTGCCTATACTCTTCCACTATTTTGAGCGTTTTCTTGGACCCGGCAACGAGCGATGACGTAGTGGAACCAATGTATATTATAGGTTTAGATACCGTTTGGCGTCTAAGCATAGAAATTTTCTCTTCTGTTATGTGCTTTTGTTCATCGCTGGTTTTTGAAAGCACATGGTGCAGCAGAATCTGATCGCTTCCGTGTATCTTTTCCATTGGTTTAGCTATTGTTGTCCAACAGTTACTTTTCCGCTTTCTATTACAATTACCCTATAATTTCCTTCGCTTAAATGATTCAAGTTCTTGCTGCCTCTTCCAGTATTTCTTCAAGATTGCCAGCAGTAATTGAACCGTATAGAGTGCCATTGATCGATATGACCGGTGATTTAGAGCAAGCACCCAAACAAGGCACAATTTCTAAACTATACTCGCCATCACGTGTAGTTTGTCCCACTTTTAGGTTGAATATTTTCTCAAAAAAATCAATCAGGCTGAAAGCTCCTTCTATATGGCATGTGGTGCCATGGCATATTTGTATATGGTATTTTCCCTTGGGTTGGAACCAAAATTGGTTGTAAAATGTTGCCAATCCATAGATTTTGCTGGTTGGCAGGTTGAGGAGTTTACCAACTGCAACAATTGATTCTTCCGACAGATAGCCAATCTCATCCTGTATCTCCTGTAGAATGGGTATCAAGCTATCCCGCGTTGCATGACTGTGCCTCAGAATTATATCGTCAATTCCACTCATTTTAGGAACCCATTTCAGA
>JAKQEF010000150.1 GCA_029558675.1 Bacteroidota bacterium
ACTGCAACAATTGATTCTTCCGACAGATAGCCAATCTCATCCTGTATCTCCTGTAGAATGGGTATCAAGCTATCCCGCGTTGCATGACTGTGCCTCAGAATTATATCGTCAATTCCACTCATTTTAGGAACCCATTTCAGATATTAAGAAAAAAATGATAACAGTGTTTTTTGAAAAACAATAATCGCGCTGTTAATCACCAAATTAATCACAACTTAAACAGTTGTAACAGGTTTTCAAGTTAGTAAATCTTGCTTAATAATAAGCCAATAGTGTAAAAAAAATTGATTGATATCATCCATGCTAAATATTGTGAGCAAGAAAAAAACGGATGCAATGCCCATAGCGTAATACGTTCCATGCATTCTTAATTATACTTTAGCGAAGGGAAATGATGCTTGTTTGTATTAAATTTATTGATAAATTTATACCTTTGGTTGTTATTTCATTAACGTAAGAGCGAAGCAATGAATAGTAAAACAGACGTGGTTATTTGCTTAGGTAGTTCTTGTTTTGCCAGGGGTAACAAGAATACGATTAAGGTTATTGCAGAGTATACAAAGGAAAATAACTTGCAAGACAAGGTTCATTTTCACGGCGGACACTGTTTTGGCGAATGCGCCAGGGGACCAATACTCAAAGTTGGAGATACTATTTACTATGGCGTTGACGATATTAAGGCGCTTGAAATCCTAAGAGAAAAGTTTGAAGGCTAACCGATTAATGACCATTAAAGATGTCGCAGCTGTTTAGCATTAGTGAGGAAAAGTGTATTAATTGCTTTGCATGTGTTCGTGTATGCCCGGTTAAAGCAATTGAGGTAAAAGCTGAAAAGAATTTTGCGGTAATTGTTCCCAACAGGTGTATTGGTTGCGGGAGCTGCCTTACAGTTTGCCCTGTTAATGCTGTTTCCTATCGTTCTTCCAAGGAAGAGGTGAAGCAGATTTTAAAAAGTGGTTCAAAGGTTGCTGCCATTTGTGCCCCTTCCATCTCAGGTGAATTTGTGGACATAACCGATTACCGCAAATTCGTTCAAATGATTAAGGCCCTGGGATTTACCTATGTTTGTGAGGTAACCTTTGGCATTGATCTGGTGGCTAAGGAGTACAAAAAACTTTTTGATGATTTTAAGGGAAAATACTTCATTTCTACCGTCTGTCCGGTAATTGTATCGCTTATCGAAAAATTCCACCCCGAATTGGTTAACAACCTTGCACCCATTGTATCGCCAATGATTGCCACGGCCAAAGTTATTCACAAGGAGTATGGAGAGGATACGAAGGTTGTTTACATTGGCCCATGTATCCAGAACAAGGACGAGGCCAAGCTCTATAATGGCGATGGTACAGTTGATTCCGTGTTAACATTTATGGAACTCAGGGAGCTCTTTGACGAGTTCGATATTAAGGAAAGTAAGCTTGAGTATAGCGAATTTGACGACCCCATTGGTTTTAAGGGATCTTTACTACCCATTGCCAACGGCCTGTTGCAGGCTGAGGGCATTGATGAGGATCTGCTCACGGGGAAAGTTATCACCACCGAGGGACGAAATAATGCATTGGATGCAGTACGCCAGTTTGAAGGCAATGCCGAAGTTATCAAACGCCATTTCAACCTGTTTTTCTGCGAGGGATGCCTTATGGGGCCCGGAACATCGAGGGGAGGACAGAAGTTTATTCGCCGAACCATGGTGGTGAACTATGCCAATAAGAGGCTGAAAACCTTTGAAAGGGAAAAGTGGGAAGGGTTAATCGAAAAGCATTCCGATCACGATTTCAACTGTATATTTTCACCCAACGATCAGCGCATACCCACGCCCCCCGAAGAGAAGATAACCGAGGTTCTAAAGGTAATCGAAAAGGGAACCATGGCCAAGGATTCCGGTTGCGAAGCCTGTGGATACTCCAGCTGCCGCGATTTTGCCATTGCCGTTTCACTGGGTTTTGCCCACACCGACATGTGCCTGAACTACACGCTGAAAAATAGGCAGGAATACATTAAGACCCTTAGGGCTACCAACGATAGGCTGGCAAAAATACAGGAGGCACTTAAGGAATCGGAAAAGATTGCCAGAACCGAGCAGGAGTCAGCCCGTGATGCTTCGGAGACCATCACCACCATGATGAAAAAGTTGCCTTCGGCATTGGTAATTATCGACAAAAAGTTGAAGATTGTTCAGAGCAACCAGAGTTTTATCGACCTGCTGGGCGATGACGCAATTGAAGTGAACGAAATCATCCCTGGCTTGGTTGGCGCCGATTTGAGGACGCTTTTACCCTACAACATATACAACCTCTTCTCGTACGTTCTCCAAAGTAACGAGGATATTAAGAATAGGGACATCCACTACAAGGATAACCTGTTAAACTTATCGGTTTTCACCATAAAAAAGAACAGCATTGTAGGTGCTGTAATCAGGGATATGTATGCTCCAGAGGTGAGGAAAGAGGAGGTGATTAAGCGCATTTCGGATGTTATTGATATCAATCTGGCTATGGTGCAAAAAATCGGCTTCCTACTTGGCGAAGGCGCTTCAGAAACCGAGCAAATGCTGAATTCCATAATCCAAACGTACAGGGAAGGCGATAAAAAGGAATAAACGGATTTTGTGCTATGCCCTCAAAAATCGGAATCATAATACTACACTTTCATGCCCGATAATTTCTTCATAGAGGTAAACTGTCAACAAAAATATCACGACGGAGAACGCATTTGCGGTGATGTTTTTCTTACCCAACGGGTTGTTGCCGAGGATAGAACCATAGTGGTATTGAGCGATGGGATGGGGCATGGAGTAAAGGCCAACGTTTTGGCAACGCTTACTTCCACCATGGCCATTCACTTTACCAAAGAGCATAAAGAGATCCATAAGATCGCCGAGATCATTATGAACACCCTGCCGGTATGCTCCATAAGGCAAATGAGCTATTCTACGTTTACCATTGTCGATATTGAACATAATGGGCATACCCAGATTCTTGAATACGACAATCCCGAATGTTTTATATTGCGTGGTGGCGAACGTTTCGATCCGGGCTGGCAGAACGTGTTGTTGCAAAGCGAAACCAACGCCGGAAAAGAGTTGCGATACTGCACATTCATTCCGCAAAAAGAGGATCGAATTGTGATATGGAGCGATGGCATTTCGCAATCGGGAATGGGTAGCGAAAACTTCCCTTTTGGATGGGGTGTGGAGAATGCTCAAAATTTTGTGCTTAAGTTGGTAAGGAGTGAACCCGATATGTCGGCTCGTAAGCTCAGTACCAAGATTGTGAATATGGCCTATATGAATGATGGCTACCACCCCAAGGATGATATAAGCTCTGCGGTTATCTATTTTCGTGAGCCACGAAACCTGCTAATCTGCACAGGCCCGCCGTTCGATATGGAAAACGACAGCAAACTGGCCGAGAAGTTTGCCAACTTCAATGGGAAAAAGATAATCAGCGGTGCCACTACGGGCGATATTATCTCCCGTGAACTGAATCTCGAAATTGAGGACTCCTTCGAGTTTACCGACCCCGATCTTCCACCCATTTCTTACATGAAAGGAGCCGACTTGGTTACCGAGGGCATTCTCACCTTAAGCAAGGCCACTGAAATACTTAATCGATTCAACGAAACTTCTGTACCAGGAAACGGGCCGGCCGATAAGATTGTGAAGCTAATCCTTGAGAGTGATCGTATCGATTTCCTTGTAGGAACCGGTATTAATGTAGCGCATCAGGATCCAAGCCTGCCCATTGAACTGGAAATACGAAGGACTGTAGTTAAACGCATGGCTAAGATTTTGGAAGAGAAATTCTTAAAACAGGTTAACCTGTCCTTCCTGTAGTTATTTTACGCAACGCAGTTTTCAGGAAAAGTTTACCGATTTTTCCCGCCTTGCTTTATTTAAAAAGCTATTTTTACAAGAAAAAAGTTTAAATGAACTTTCGCGCCATAAATCAAAGTTTGGTAGCCCTCAGAGCCGAGCCTTTCGATAGGAGCGAGATGGTTAACCAGCTGCTATTTGGCGAAGTCTTCGAAGTTTTCGAAGAGTATAAGGGATGGTTAAGGGTAAGGCTTTCACACGATTCGTACGAGGGGTGGGTTGACCAAAAGGCGAGCATTGAACTAACCAATGAACAGTTGGAGTGGATGTCGCTACCCGAAGTAGTTACGGTGGCCACTCGGTTCTTTTCGGCAAAAAACAAATCCGAAGATTATCCCATTAGGCTTTGTCCGGGCTCGTCGTTATACCATTTCAATCCATCGGAAGGCTCTTTTAGGCTTGGAAACGAAACCTATAAAACGTATAGCATACCCACTGATACTCCCGGTAAGACATGCCGCGAAACGCTTGTGCAGCGTGCTGTTGAGTTTGTCAATTCACCCTACCTTTGGGGAGGACGTTCTCCCTACGGCATCGATTGCTCAGGTTTAATTCAGGTGCTTTTCAAAATGAGCGGAATCTCCATTCCCCGTGATGCCAACCAGCAGGTTGCCCATGGCTCAATAGTAAGTTTTATAAACATGGCTCAGCCTGGCGATCTGGCATTCTTCGATAACGAGGAGGGGTTGATCACCCACGTGGGAATGATAATGCCAAATGCCTCTGTTATCCATAGTTCCGGTTATGTCAGGATCGACTCCATTGATCAGCACGGTATCTACTCTGCAAAAGCCAAAACCTACACACACAAGTTAAGGGTGGTTAAGGACTTGATTTCTGGTGAAAGCAATGGTAGTATGAACGGCAAACAGTAAAAAAACTGCCGATGATAAAGCATGAAATTATAATTGTTTTGGCCATAATAGCATCGGCTATATGGATAGCCTATCGAATTAATGTGAATAGAAGGAAGGACAACCACAACGCAGAGAACGGCAAGGAAAATATCTAATAAAATTTACTGTTGATTTACAACAGGGCAGTGCCGTTGAAATACATAATTTTTGAAAGAATTTTGCTTACCTATTTAAATTATTAATAAGGTGTAACAGTTTTGTTAAGTTTTTATATTATAATACATGCTGGTTAAAAAAAGCCGCTTCAGAATGAAGCGGCTTTTTTTAAGGTATTTAAGAAGTTTTACTAAATTGAAAACATTTAGAAAATTTCCTAAAGGGGATAACTGATTACTGCTTTGTGAAAACAAATTCGAAAGGACCGCCAAAAGATCCTTCGTCAACAGTAATTGCAAAATACATCACATAGGTGCCATCGCAGGTATTTAACTCACCAGAACCGGCATAGCTAAAATTGTGATAGCCAAAAGCAATCGAGGCCAACACAGTTTTAACAGCGGTAACTTTAAAAGTCAAAGGATCTATTACCATTTTTAGCGGTCCCAAATCCTCAGTTACACCGTCCATAGCCGCTAGGCCACTTACATAAACGATATAATCATCATCAGGATCAGCGGTAATGGTCACGGGACCTTCTGAGCCCCAATCTTCAGTGACCACATAGTAACTTCCGGTAACGTTGGCGACATCGTATCCGCAAACAACTGCAACATTGAATGCAGCACTTGAGTAGTAAGTTTTACCACCAACAACGGTTTGCACCTCAAAGTTGAATAAATCAGCTGGTTTTATTGAGTCTAGCACCATTCCCAGTTTGTTTACGACTTCGGCCAGTGTAATGGTTATATCGCTGGGGAATGAACTGACACTTGTAATATTTACCCGTTGTTTATTGCCTTTAAATGAAGCCAAAATATTTGCTTGACTTACACCTGAACCTTCCAAAACAAGGGTGAACTTGATGAAAGTATTTTCGAGGTCAAGTACGTCAAAAGTAGCAGGGTTCAAATTCACAATACCCGGAACCGGTGCTACTCCCCTTGGGCCGGCAGGGTCTTCAACCACTGTTTCGCAGGCAGCGAACAGTAAAGCCATTATGGCCAGCAGGCTTAAAAATTTTATTTTTTTCATATCTTAATCGTTTTAATGGATTAAAAATTAATACTAACGTGTGCCACCGGCCCACCAAACATTTTCAGTATATACATACTGCCCATCACCATAAGCCTCGCGTACATTCACATTGGTGGTAACATCGCTGGCTCCGTATGTGTAACGTTTGGGGAATTGAGCTGGATTAAATGGATTGCTTAACGCAATAACGTTGTCTCCCATAGCCACAAGGCGGCGATAGTCGTTGTATGCTTCAACAGCTTCCTCTTCGAAGAAAGCTAAATACTTCTGAACCATTACTTCCTGCAAAGGATTTGCATCGAAAAGAGGTTCAACATGTGTGGTGAAATAATTTGAAGCGTCTGAAGCAGTTAAACCAATATTCACTTTTTGGAAAGCTGCTGTAATGCCTTTTTCCAAAGCTTCTTTGGCGTTATTCAAATTTGTTACTCCACCCAGACGAACGTAAGCTTCTGCTTTTAGGAACTCAAGTTCGTGGTAGCTCAAGAGGTATGTTGGAGCTGTGATGTTTGAGATAGCAGAAATGCCGTAAAGCCCTTGCTTTTGTTGTGGCTCACCGTTAGGAGCAAAGATTAAATCGTCAGTGCCCGGATATTTTTTAAAGAATTTGGCATCCCTTGGATCTGATCTTGCAACCAGTTTGTCATGTAAACTTTGGCTTGCTCCAAAATAGTCCCTATCGGTAAAGAACATGTAGAATGGACTTTTGGTGGTTGTGCCATTATAGTTGAACTGGCATTGCTGTGCAGCTGAAGTAAACGACTGGTTGGCAAAGGTAATTACGTCCTCATATTTAGCACTTCTAAGTGAAAGTCGCATGGTATATCTGGCTTTCAGACCATATGCGAATTGCTTCCATCTAGCAATATTGCCTCCGAAAATAAAATCTTGGCCTCCTAATGTTGGGAACAGACATTCTTTCTCAAAGTTGGCAATTGCATCATCCAAAAACTGCATGATATCCCTATAGATATCTTCTTGTTTATCCAGCTTGGGAGTGTAGATAATACCCGGTTGTAATGCTTCACTCCAGGGAACATCGCCCATTAGGTCGGTTAAATAGGCTAAGTTGTATGCCGTTAAAACCTGAGCAATACCAAGAGTATAGTAGTTACCTTCCTCGGCACCACCTTCAGAACACCTTTTTATAATCGTTTTAAGCGTAAAAAGGTTGTTGTAAATTGTGTTCCACGAGTTGTTGTAGGTAGTTGAACTTGATGGTTCATTGGTTCTGATCTCAGCGCTGTAACTCTGATTCCATATACCGACATTATGCTCAATGTAAACACTGGCATAGAAAGCAAGGTCGCTTCCGGTAATTGAAAATGCAGAGGTTACCATCGCATCGGTTATTACCAGATGTGAACCAACTTCAGTTGGGTCGTTCACATTTTTATTGATTTCATCCATTAAGTCCTCGGAGCATGACCATAGACCCATCACAAAAAGCCCGGACAACAGGATGCTAACTGTTTTTTTCATAATCATAATGTTTTAAAAAATTAAAAAGTTAAGTCAATACCAAAACCATAGCTGGTTGTTTGCGGCAAAGAGAATCTCTCAAACGAACCACCCATGTTGTTGTTCCCTTGCGATGTTTCGGGGTCAAGATTTCGAAGGACAGTCCAAATAAGGATATTACGTGCATATAGTGAAATGCCAACATTAGCAGTTTTGTAGAAGTTTTTGGGTAATTGATACCTAAATGTTACTTCCCTTAACTTCACAAATGAATTCTCGTGAATATAATACTCATCAATGTTAGTTAGCACGCTGTTAAATAAATCCTGAACTGCGTATGGATCGTTAGGTCCTCCTCTGACAATATCATTGGGAGTACCATCGGGTTTAACACCGGGATAAATAAAGGTAGATTCCCTATCCTCGGTTACTGCTGCCATGCCGTACAAATCAAGCAAGCCATTGGAGCCCGAATACATTTTACCGCCATTCTTCCATTCGAAAGTAGCGCTAAGAGACATCGACTTGAATGAAAAACTGGTTGTTCCGTTAAGAATAAACTTGGGAGAAGCTTCGCCAATTACAGCAGGTTCTCCGGCCATTGGCATACCATGATCCCAGGCACCCGGGCTATCCTTAACCAGAATATTACCGTTGGCATCACGAGCGAAAGAAGAGCCATAAATCACAGGATAAGTATTTCCAATTCCGGCACGTACCTGCGGAGTAACAAAACCACCCAAGAAAATGCTTTCTACTCCGGAAGCAAGTTCGTCAACCATGTTCACAACTTTTGAGTAGTTTAAGTTCAAATCCCACTGGAAATCTTTAGTTTTTAATGGGGTAGCGTAGAGCATTATCTCGTGAACAGTGGTTGAAACAGCTCCGCCGTTCATAATAAGTTGTGATGCTCCGGTTGAACCGGCAAGGGGTACCGGGAATATCTGATTGGTTACATTCTGCACTGAGTAGGTATAGTCGATACCCAACCTATTTTTGAAAAATTTAAGGTCAAGACCTACTTCATACGATTTTGTGTTCTGGGGAACAAGCAGCGGGTCATACTTAGTGCTGTATGGCACATAAGCATTAATTCCTCCAATAGGATATTGAATTGGTGAACCAAGCCAGAAACCTCCGCCATAACCCGGTGTTACATAGTAGTCTTCATAAAAACTTCCTGCTTGCCCAACCTCAGCATACGATACTCGTGCTTTGGCAAAAGAGAGCCAAGAAATTTCTCTTAAAGCATCTATTTCGGTAGCAACAAAACCTAATGAAACTGATGGATAGAAGAATGTACGATTATCGCGAGGCATGGATGAAACGTAATCCTGACGACCGGTGGCGTTTAAATATATCATTGATTTCCAGTTCAACGATAAGTTTCCAAAGAAACCAACAGTACGATCCTGATACTGCGATTCATCGGCCGTAACTATACTGGCATTGTTAATATGGTTCCAACCACCGAAGTTGAAATCAGTTCCCGATTCACTGTAATACTTCGAAGTTCCATGGTTAAACTCGTTACCAACCATCAAGTCGAATGTCAAATCATCGCTGATACGCCAATCGAAAGTAGCAGTGAGCAGAGAGTTAATCATATTGTTACTTCTTCCGTAGTTGTCTATAACTCCTTTTGAGTTATTTCTACTACCGTAGCCAAAGATGTCCTGTAGGTGAGTTGTGTATGTATCAGCACCTATTTGGTAACGTACATTTAGTCCCATATTATCGGCAACATCGGTATTGAATGCAACGAATGCATTACCGAAGAAACGATCGGTTTTTTCATTGAAGGTATTATTATGGGGTACCCAGTAAGCATTATCAAAACTACCTCCACGGAAATAAATCTGACGGTAGGGATCCCCCGGACGGTGATAGGGTACTCCTTTGAGGTTATAGCTTGAGGGTGCAGCTAACACACCTGTGAGGGAACCGTCGTTGGCTCCTGACAGCTTGTCAACATTGCTCTTTGAATAGTTACCACTAAAACCAACGTTGAAGTGGCTGTTTAACTTCCTTTCGGCGTTAGCTTTGGCATTGTAACGGCTCAGACCTGTTCCCTGAGCAATACCGCCTTGATTGGTATGGCTAAATCCTACGGCAAAATTACCCTGTTCAGCAGCCTGTGATATAGTCAAAGAGTTGGTAAGCGAATATGCTGTTTCAAAATAGTCGTCCCAGTTGTTGTAAACAGCGGGTGCCAACCATGGGTCAAGACCGCCCAGAGCAAGCTGTGGAACGTAGTATTTACCAGGCTGGGGCCCATATTCGTTGGTGTATGCGTTTACTGTGTTACCACCGTATGTGGGGTCGTCGGGTAGATCCTTAATCTTTGGTCCCCATGACATGGACGAGTTAGGGCTATACACACCGTCAACGCCCTGTGCATAGGTTGTTTGATAATCGGGAGTACGCGAAACCTGAGCAAAGTTGCTATTGTGGTTGAAATTTACAATAGTTCTGCCCAATTCGTTTTTCTTACCACCCTTGGTGGTTATTACCACAACGCCGTTGGAAGCACGAATACCGTAAAGAGCAGCAGCAGCTTGCCCTTTCAGAATGTCGATGCTTTCAATGTCGGCGGGGTTAATGTCAAGTGCCCTGTTCGAAACGTCAGCACCTGTAACACTGTTCCCTGTGGAGTAAGCGGCTGTAGAGGCAATAGGCATACCATCAACAACGTAAAGAGGAGTGTTGTTTCCGGTAAACGACCTGGCACCCCTGATTACAATTTGTGATGATGCTCCGGGCATACCGCTTGAGGGCTTAATGTCAACACCTGCTACCTTACCTTGAATGGCGCCAAGCAGGTCAGCATTCCCTGTGCGGGTAATGTCCTCATCGGAAATTTCCTGCACTGCATAGCCCAAAGCTTTCTTCTCCTTCCTGATACCCAAGGCAGTGACCACTATCTCTTCTAGGGCCAAAGCTTCGGATTCAAGAACCACATCGATAACCGTTCTTCCGGCGATGACAACTTCTTGGGTTTTTATCCCCACAAAGCTGAATACCAATGTGGTGGCATTCTG
>JAKQEF010000163.1 GCA_029558675.1 Bacteroidota bacterium
TCAAAACTTTTTTGAATCTGTTCATTGTACTTTAGGTTGAGCAGTATTTTCATCAGGCTCACAAAGTGGGATAAGTTAACATCGGTCTTCTTTAAAAGAAGGTTCGAGATTTCCACTATTTCAGCCTTTTTTTCGGGAGCAAAGTAATCGGTTGACCAAAATTGTGCAAATTCAACGGACTGAGCTTCTTCCTCCTTGGAAAGTTGACCTTTTATGATGTCGTGTAACTGGAACGGGAAATTTTCAATTTCCTCTGTGAATCCTGTTATGCGTTGTGCATTAGCCGGTTGATGAAATAGAATGGCAAAAGCACCAATGGACATGAAAACTGTCAGACATTGTAAACGGGTTGTGAGTTTAAGCATTTTCATACAGTGAATGGCCTTTGTTATTAAATCTTTTCATATCCCACCAGTGCCCAATCGTCACGATGCCGCTGGACGAAAGGTTTTAGGCTTATGCTTTCGGCAACACGGTTTAATTGCATTACATCGGATTTAAGTATGCCGCTGACTATGAGTATTCCTTTTTCGGAAAGGCTATTATTGTATATGGGCATATCGTTGACAAGCGTATTTAGATTGATATTGGCAAGAATAATATCGAAATACTTGTCCTTCAGCAGCGAGGCATCGCCAAGCAGGGTATCAATACTGCTACAGCCGTTCTTCAAGGCATTTTCTTGGGCATTGTCAAATGCCCACTGATCGTTATCAATGGCAACCACATGCGCGGCTCCAAGTTTTTCGGCAACAATGCCTAAAACCCCTGTACCACAGCCCATATCGAGTATGGCTTTTCCCTGTACCTCCAAATTGAATAATTCTCTCACCATGAGCCATGTGGTTTGGTGGTGCCCTGTGCCAAACGACATTTTTGGCTCGATGGTTATTTCGAGAGCGAAACCGCTTTCTGTTCCATGGAACGGGGCTCTTATGCGGCACAGGTTTTCAACGCAGACAGGCACAAAATTCGACTCCCACTTTTTGTTCCAATTTTGATTTTCAATAAGCTCAGCTTGAAAATCGATACTGATACCTAAAAAGATTTCCTCGTTGATAAGCGTGGATATTCCATGGGAGTTGTAGAATTGCTCCGGAATATAGGCGAAAATGCCTTGGTTAAAATCTTCAAAACTATCGAATTGCATATCGGCCAGCAGGGCTACTAATATTTCAGCATTCTGCTGGCTATAGGGTGTAATGGTAAATTTAACTTTGTAGTAGTTCATACTACTTTTCAGGGAATGATTTTGCAATGGCTATAAAATCGGATGCCACAAGCGACGCACCCCCAATAAGCCCACCGTCCACATCGGGTTTGGCAAATATCTCCTTGGCGTTGTCGGGTTTGCAACTTCCTCCGTAAAGGATACTGGTTCCATTGGCTATTTCTTTACCATGCTGCTTTTCAATAATTTTACGGATAAAATTATGCATCTCCTGTGCCTGGTCGGGAGTGGCTGTTCGTCCGGTGCCAATGGCCCATACCGGTTCGTATGCAACAATCACGTTTTTCATCTCCTGCTTGCTAATACGGGAAAGAACTTCCGCGAGTTGATTTTCAACCACCTGAAAATGCCTGTTTGCATCTCGTTCTTCCAACTTTTCGCCACAGCAGAAAATGGGAGAAAGTCCATTCTGCAGCGCCAACTTCACTTTGTTCAGGAGTATTTCTCCGGTTTCGCCAAAATACTCTCTGCGTTCTGAGTGCCCAATGATAACATATACGGCACCGGATGATGCAATCATTGCCGGAGCAACCTCACCCGTATAAGCTCCCTTTTCCCACGATGAGCAGTTCTGGGCGGCAACCTTAACCCTGCATTTATTTAACTCGTTTACAATGCTTGTAATGTGCGTAAAGGGGGGTGCAACAATGAGTTCAACTTCGTTGGGAACTCCGGACGACAGTTTTTTTACATCCTGAGCAAGCGCTAAGCCCTGTTGAGGAGTGGTATTCATTTTCCAATTCCCTGCAACTATTCTTTTTCTCATGGTAGTTATTTTATTGATTAATTAGTAATTCAACAGTTTTTATTCCTGAACTACTCCAAAGGTAGTAAAAAATGTTTATTACGCTACGAAATCCGAATTCTTGGGTCGAGAAGCGAATAGACAATGTCAACGAGAAAATTGACCACTATAAAAACAATGGAGATGGTGATAACAGAACCCAGCACAAGCGGTACATCGTAACTGTTGAGTGCATTAACCATCACATACCCCAGACCTTTCCATCCAAAGATGTACTCAATGAACACCACGCCGGCCATTAGCGATGCGAACCATCCTGAGATGGCCGACACAACGGGGTTGAGAGAGTTTCTCAAAGCGTGCTTGCGGATTACCCTGGCGAAAGTCAGCCCTTTTGATTTGGCTGTACGGATATAATCCTGCGATAGGGTTTCAAGCATGGAACTACGGCTTAGCTGAGTAACAACGGATAGCGGACGAATACCCAGCGTAAAGGCAGGTAGAATCAGATTTTTGAGTTGGAGGCTTATTCCTTCGCCAAAATTGTCAATCTCCCAGAGGTTTCCGGTGAGGTTCAGCCCTGTAAAATCGCCTAATACGAAAGCGAAAAGCCACCCAAAAAGGATAGCGGCAAAAAACGATGGAATGCTCATGCCGAAGGCAGAGAGGGTGACCAGCACCCTATCGGCCCAGCTGTTTTTGAATATGGCGGCAACAATACCAAGGGTGATCCCCAGAACCGTGGCAAAGGTCATGGCCGTGATGGCCAGTATAAGCGTGCTTGGGAAAGCCTCGCCTATGATGGCACTCACCGGTTTTCCGCTTTGATACGAACGGCGAAGGTAGGGGGATTTTATCACCAGCACCCTCGATTTGCTTATCCCAATGCAGCAAAGAGGTCTGTAGGTGGATCTGTCTAAGTAAATATAGCTTTCGGGGTTACGGGGGTTGTGCAGCGAAAGGGGTAATAGATCGTTGATATATTTTAGGTATTGAAAAACCATGGGTTTATCAACGCCCAAATCCTTGCGCACGGCTGCCAGCGATGCCTCATCGGTGCGTTGCCCCATAACCATGCGTGCCGGGTCGCCCGGAATAACATTGAAAAGTATGAATACCAGCGTCACAACCCCCCATACGATGAGGATGCTGTATAGAGTTCTCTTTATGGCATACTGCTGCATTGTTCAATTCTATTGGTTATCGCTTCCCTTGGCCTCTTCCCAAATCTCATTCATCTCATCAAGGGTCATGCTTTTCAGCGATCGCCCCTGCTTTATGGTTTTCTCCTCGAGGTAGCCAAACCGTTTGATGAACTTCTTGTTGGTACGTTCCAGAGCAGTTTCGGGATCAATATTGTAAAGCCTTGCAGCGTTGACCATGGAAAAGAGTAGATCACCGAATTCCGCTTCTATCCTGTCGCTATCGCCCGTTTCAATTTCGCCTTTTAGTTCGGCCAGTTCTTCCTCCACCTTGTCCCAAACCTGTGTTCGTACTTCCCAGTCGAATCCGACGGCTCTAACTTTTTCCTGTATCCTGTTGGCTTTGATAAGGGCTGATAGCGATTT
>JAKQEF010000177.1 GCA_029558675.1 Bacteroidota bacterium
AATCAACTAGACAAACTGAAATACAGACCTTTATGCAAGTACACGATTTCAAAATACCGCTTATGAAATCACTCTGCAAAGCAATGGCAACCATTGTTCTTCTCCTATGTATCGGGAATCACTTGCTTGCTCAGGATAAACCCAAGCCCAAGCCCAAGGAAACTAAGACAACCACTCCTGAGAAACAACAAAAAAATGCCGCCGATAAGAGCAAAAAGCAGCAACAGAAAAAAAACAAATTTGCTGATTTCAGTGCAGAGATAGGTATTTCAAGTACATATGATGACAATATTCTAAAGTATTCCAACAAGTATTTGAATAGATTTTTAAACCGAGAGGATGAAGGAAGGTTTCAAATCAACACCTATGACGATCTGGTATTAAAGCCTTCTATCAAGCTATCAGCGAAAAAGAGAATTTTTGGTAAACAGCGTTCAGAGTTTGATTTGCGGTTCAACCATACTCAGTATGCCGTAAACCCCATTAAAAACTGGGATTACCTTCTTCTTACATACAGGCATGTATTGCCAAAGAAAAGGCACTTCAGGTTGAGCTATAGCTATATTCCCAATTTCTACATACGCCATTTTCGTGACGACGACTGGGTAGCCGTTTTAGGATACACTCCAGAAACATTCAAATCCATGAGTTTTTCCAAGCATAACTATGGATTTTGGTTTCACAACACTTTCTTCAAAAATACCGGAGTTCGATTTTCATTCGATTATTCCAAATATTACTACAATACTCACTACATTGAGTATGATTCTGATGATTTTAGCTACGCTCTAACGGTTTTCCAACCCCTCGGGAAAGGTATAAGCATTCAACCCACATACTCTTTCACCTCCTCCATAGCCAAAGGGTACGACATGCCCGGCGAAAAAAAGGAGACATCCGATGACTCCGATGCACAGTATTTCGACCACACATTTTCATCAGTAGTTAGCTATAAACTACCTAAACTTCTAAACCTAAGCCATAGCATATCCGCCGAGGGTCGGGTTGGAAAACGGTATTTTACCTCCAAAAAGCACCCCGATGCCGACCCATATCACGCCGGACGTATCGATGTTAATTACTACCTTGCCGTTTCATATAGCATAAACATCTCTCAACCGTTTAATCTATCAATAAGCTACACATATTACAAACGCAACTCCGATACAATGGCTGATAATAACCGTTTGCTCGTGGCCGAGGAAAAGGGTTACAGCCAGAATCAAATTGGACTATCAGTTACCTATAATTTTAACTTTTAATCATACCACACTAACCATGAATCGATTAACTACCATTCTCATACTCAGCATGGCACTACTTTCGGGCTGCGGCAAGCCGAGCGATCCCGATTTAATTTTCGACTCCGGTGGGTACAAAGTGATAAGCCGCTTCACCACACCGGGCAATCCCCAGGATGTAATAAAGCACGATACCCTGCTTTGCTTCGCCCAGGGCGAGGGCGGATTGTTAATTGTGGGAATTAGGGATGTACAAAATCCATCCCTGGTGTCTATCACCACCGAAAGCGTCCGTGGCTATTCCAGAAGAATTGCCCAAAAGGGCAACGTGGTTTACCTTTCAGCAGGGACATTCGGACTATCGGTGGTTGACATTACCAACGCCATAAACCCCGAAGTAACCGTTTCAAACCTCAACGTTAAACCAGCAAAGGATATCACCGTTTACGGGGATTACCTGTTTATTTCAACCAGTGAGCAGGGTGTTAGAATTGCCGAAGTGTCCAACCCCAGAACACCCGACATCCGTGAAAGGACCCTGACCAATGGCTACGCTAATGGTGTGGCCATTTCGGAGGATGGAAAATATATGTTTGTGGCCTGCGGTGAAATGGGAGTTAGCGTTTTTGATATCTCAAATTTTGATGAAGGTTACGGAATATACCCCCTCGTATCATGGGTGGACTTTCCGGGATATGCCGAATCCATTGCTCTTTGCGATGATCGTCCGATTGCCTATGTTGCCAGCAGGGCATCCGGAGTGCAGGTTATCGACTTCTCGGATATAAACAAATTAAGCGTGGTGGGGAGTTTTGAAACTGGCGGCGTAGCCAACGATCTGGCATATACCCGGGGAAAACTATACGTTTCGGCCCAAAAGGCCGGGCTCCACATCCTCGATGCCACCAATCCTACCAATCTGAAAAGAATTGGCTGGGTAAATTCGAAGAATGCCATGGGCTTTGATTACGACGACCAGTATATCTACCTTGCCGATGACAGCGAAGGGCTAATCATCATTGCCATACCCAAGTAGTAATATGTCCATGGGGATTTGAGGCATGGAAAAGAGTCAACGTTACGATTTCATCGATCAGTTTCGTGGATTCATTGGCGTGCTTATGCTTCTGGGCCATAGTTCCTACTACTTAAATGCATTTTGGAAACAGTTTAACGAACTCGACCCCCTCTTCCCTTCCTGGGGACAATTTGCGCTGCGGTACGCTGGCTACATATGTGCTCCCGGATTTCTTATGATGGCTGGTGGAATGACATGGCTATCATTCCTCAAAAGGCTAAAAAAGGATGCGCAACCCTGGAAAGTCAAATGGCACCTTATTCAGCGAGGCATATTCCTGGTACTCATACAGATAACATGGGTTAACTCCTCGTGGGGTGGTTTTCAAACGTTCAACCCGTGGCACCTCGGCATTATATCAACCATTGGGTTCTCCATGATTCTACTCTCGCTCATCGTTTCATGGCGATGGCACTATCGCCTTGCGCTTGCCCTGGGTATTCTGGCAATACACCCACTGCTGCTCAACATCAGCTTTAATCCCGCAAACCTACCTGCCAAATATTTAATGGAAGCATTCATCACCTCCGGTTCATTCAACAAGTACCCCATTATTCCCTGGTTTGCCCTATCGGTATTGGGTTCTGTTATGGGCACGGGATGGTTCGAATTATGGAAAACCCACCATAAACGGGTGATCATGGGGCTTTGCATAGGGTTTAGTGCCATAGGGTTGGCCATAGTGATCAGAGTTTTACAAGGCTATGGCAATATATTCAGCTATTCGGGCTTTGGCTCCTATTCATTCTTCATTGACCAGAAATACCCTCCCAGCCTTTTCCACAATATCTGGTTTTTCGGCTTAGTAGTTTCTGGTGTAACCCTGTTCTCAATGATTGGGAGAGTGTGCCCAAAATGCCTATCAGGGTTCAGCATAATAGGCAAAGTCCCGCTGTTTTTCTACGCCATCCATCTGGCCATACTGGGAATTTTTGTAAAACGTATTGATCTGTTTTACCGCGAGGGTTCCATTCTTGTAACCCTGCTGGGATTTGCCATTATGATGGTAATTATGATACCCCTCTCGAAATGGTTCTATAGGGTTAAGCTTCGCAGCAACAACTACTTCATCAGTATGATTTAACATGGCAGCATCATGCGATACCATTCATTCCATATAAAATGCATGCTCTCTGCCCTCCTATTTGTCGGGTGTACCACCCGGTATAAAACACCTGAAATAACACCAAATTCGACCCATATTTTCAAGCCAAAAGGGGATCAGGCCATTTGTACCGATATTCTGCTAAGCACCCTCGTTTCAAAGAAATCTCCTAAACCACTTTTTCCGTTGGATACATTCCCTCTGATAGAAAATAAAATTCTTCGCTCCTTTATTTACGTTGATAGGCAGCATACAACTGAAAATCAACCTCTCGATTTTCACGTCGATTGGATTAATCCAAAGGGTGTATCCATTTTCTGCAAGCAGTATCAGCTCAATCCAAACGATTCGGCATCACTAATAACAAGCTCAATTTCGCTAAACCCGGATGTTAGAATGGCAGGGAATTACAAGTTAAGGGTTTACCTGTTCCGCGAGCTAATTGCCGAAAAGCCTTTCGTTCTTCAAACCGAAGAGGATTATACCCCTCCGGTCAATGACCTAACGGCCAAGATACTGTTTGGCAATGGTTTGGATAGAAAAATAGGACAAGTGCAGAATATTGACTCCGTCTTTCTCATCTCCAGGAAAGGGTGGGTACACGCATCTGTTGAGTTATCCAATCGCTTTGCCTATGGCGATGAGGATCTTGATTTCAGGTTTGAGTGGAGCGACCCTGATGGGAAAACATTCTTCGCTCGCACAGTAAAACTTCCGTCTTCCGATTCTACATCCCGACTGAATAGTTCCATTTCGGTATCACCCACTGCGCGCAAGGATGGTATTTACACATTGAGGGTAAGTCTTTTTCGGAAACTCATTGCCAAAAAAAGTTTTGAAATAAAAACAGCAATCATTAAAACGGACAAAATTAACGTTAGTGCCAAGGCATCCATACTGTTCTGCAGCAAAATAGACAAGGGCACCGGCACTCCGGTTAATATCAACGATGAATTCGTTATCGGTCAGAACGAGCGTGTTTGCGCTTATATTCAACTGAGCGATGTGTTCAATCCTGCAAACAAACCCCTCTCCTTCAATCTAGTATGGATTGATCCTGATGGGAAAAGGTTTTTCAGCAAACCGATAACCGTGGCTGCCAATGCCCACGATACCATTCTTCAAAGTTCAATTACCATCGAACCAAAGAATAGGGTTCAGGGAAAATACCAGTTTAAACTCTACCTTTTCGATAAACCAATAGAAGCCAAATCTTTCGTTTTGCAATCTAAGGAAGATCCGAAATAGCCTTATCCAATAAAAAAGTCAAGCACGTTGAGCGCATTGCTCATGGGCACCTGATAAAATTCGGTGTAGCTGCAACGGGAACAGGTGAACGTTGTAAACTTCCTGTTCTGAATGTTGAATACCTTTGCAGCCTTGCTACCCGCCATATACACTTCGCCCATGACAAATTCCTTATTCCCGCATTTTGGGCACGCCTGCTTGGATTTTACTAATTGTTGCATCGTTACTGATGTAATTGTAATGAATCTTCAATGGTTTTGGAAAATATTTTTTCTCCCGTAATATACCTGTCGTATATAAAAATCACAAGGATAAGGATACCCATGGCCATAAATCCAGCCAGTCCTGTTGCCCCAATGGTAAGATCGTTTCCCCCGTCAAGCATCATAATTCCTATGCCGGCCGTTGCGTTTAATGTGCCATGCATCACAGCGGCTGCTATAACCGAACGGGTTTTCAGCGTGATGTAAATGAACAGGAATGATAGCAGTACGCAGACAATCACCATCATTAGAACCCCTATGCGGGGGTGCTGATGATAATTGTGGCCCATCAGAATTATGGGTGCATGCCATATCCCCCATATAAAACCGATAACAAGGGAGGCTTTGACAAACGACCACGATTTGAACTCCTTAAGCAAAAATCCCCGCCAGCCCAACTCCTCGCCAAAGGCAACCACAGCATTTATGGTCATTCCGGCAATCAATCCCTGGATGGAAGTTATAATAAGCGGATGTAGAGGCATAAGTTTCAATGACATACGAATCTGCTCAACTTCCGCTGCCGAATGCATCTCCTGAAACCGTTTAATCATCCCCTCCATGCTTGCCGAATAGGCAACTCCCGGTATTAGCAGGCTAATACCCATAGACATAAAGGCTAAGACAAGGGGAAGAAGGATAGCGGCAACAAACCACCTGTTGATCCTAAACGATATCAGAAGCGACTCGCGGATCCTCTCTTTGTACACCACTTTCTCCACGAAAAGAACCGTGAGCAAGGGGATAAACATGTAAATTGAGCCAAAGACCATGCTGTATAATCCTGTGAATTTGAATCCCAACGCGTAGAATAGTCCGGCCAGCCCATAGCTGACGATGAACGTAATCCAAAGGAACAGCGACAGTTTACCTATCTTTTTCATTTTCTGAATACCTTAAATTAGTTTCTAAACCCTTTTCATTCTCCGTTCTCCGGTGGATTATCGGGCTTGGTTGTTTTCAATCGACCGGATTTTCTGAGGGCTTGATCAATTATCCACTCAATCTGGCCATTGATGCTGCGGAACTCGTCCGCAGCCCATTTCTCCAACGCCTCCATCTTAAGCGGGTCAACCCTCAGAACAAACGGTTTCTTTTTCGACATATCTATTGGTGTAAGGTACCTGCGTTGATTACCGGGCTGGCTGAATCCTCAGAACAAAGCACAACCATCAGGTTGCTCACCATGGCAGCCTTCTTATCGTCGTCCAATTCAATAATGTTCTCTTCAGACAACTTATCCAAAGCCAGCTTAACCATGCCAACCGCACCATCTACTATCTTTTCGCGGGCAGCAATAATGGCATCGGCCTGCTGACGGCGAAGCATCACAGCAGCAATCTCAGGGGCATAGGCCAGATAGTTGATTCGGGCCTCCACAATCTCAATTCCTGCAATGGTAAGGCGTTCATTCATCTGCTGCTCTAGAATTTGGTTGATTTCGTCGGCATTGGAACGTAGGGTCATTTCATCACTCGTATCACTTCCCGTATGATCGTAGGCATACATACCCGTTACATACCTAAGGGCCGCATCGCATTGTACATGCACAAAATTTTGATAGGCCCTCATCTTTTCGTTCAAACTTACAGTCGATGTGGTATTGGGAGCACCGGATGCCATTGACGCACTATCAATAACGAACGAGGCCTTGTAGGTATCGGAAATACGCCAAACCATTACCACACCAATCATTACGGGGTTGCCATTCTTATCGTTCACCTTAATGGGATCGGCATCCAGGTTGCGAGCCCGTAGGGTGAGCCGCTTCCTTGAGTAAAAAGGGTTTACCCAAAAAAAGCCATTGTTCTTAACCGTACCCTTATACTTCCCAAAGAATACCATCACACGAACATCATTGGGCTCAATCATCATGAAACCAAACCAAAAGAAGGTGTTTAAGAGAAAAAGAAGGAAAATACCAATACCCATCACGCTGGTGGCAACAGCACTTTCAGGGGGATTTGATACCAGCCGGACAAAAAGGAATACAACTAAAAATAGAAACAGGAAATTAAGGATCAGCATCAGTATGCCGTTCAACTTAAGTCCTCCAAATAGTTCTTCTTGTGTTTTCATAAATTGTGTTTTTAAATGTTGATATTATTTTGATATTGCAAATATATCATTTTAATTTTATCAAATCCAAAAAAAAACCGGAAAATTTTCCGGTTTTTTTGTTAAACTTTTTGAAAAATACGTTTTATCACGTCTTCCTGCATTTCAGGAACTTTTTTTTCGAGCTCACAAAACAGTGTACTAAACAGCTCACAGGGTTCGAACACTTGGTTGATTTTAGTTAACTCTATTTTCTGCTGCCTTTTTCCATAATTTTGATAAGCCCAAAGAATCGTTGTAAAGGTTTTTGGCATAGGCAATCCGATTAAGTGAATATGCTATTTCAGAAACGGATGTACCTATGTCATTATTGTTAGATCGAATTTATTTTTATTATTAAAATTACATCCCCATGAAAATGTGAATCAAACCGCGCATTAACACATTGAAATGCCTTTTAACTACTCTACAAAGTCAGGCTGAGATTCTTTTGCTCCATGATTTTTCGCATGTTGATCAATGCATATCGCATACGCCCCAAGGCAGTGTTGATACTTACATTTGTTTGCTCTGCTATCTCCTTAAAACTCAATCCCGCGTAATGCCTGAGTAATACCACCTCTTTCTGCTCTTCGGGCAACGTATCGACCAGAATCCTTACTTCCGATAAGATTTGCTCGTAAACAAGGTGCTCCTCCACATTCTTATCTGAAAAGCGGGGAGAATTGAAAATATCCACCACCCCATCGTCGTTGGAAAAAGTATTGAGCTGTTTTTCCCGACGAAAGTGGTCGATAATAAGATTATGCGAAATACGCATTACCCACGATACGAATTTCCCATTATCGGTATATTTACCTTCTTTCAGGGAGTTGATGACCTTAACAAAGGTGTCCTGAAAAACATCCTCGGCGGTTGTATGGTTTTTGATTAAAAGAAGGATGTATCCAAAAACCCTTCTGCGATGACGGCGAATAAGCACCTCCATTGCCTGCTGATTGCCTGAAATGAACTGATCCACAAGTTCATTATCAGAACGACTGTGTAATTCCAAAACTACCTCCTTACTTTATTGGTTAAATCGGGTAGAATTTGTCAATAGGCAATGCAGGTTTTGGTTTTAAGCAATCTGTTATTTACATTTTCTGTGCCAAGTAAGTAAATATTTTTTAAAACACAGCATTTTATTTAAAAAAATTATTGAAGCCTTCAAAAAAAGTAAAAAAGAAACAATATTCCTACTGCAACAAAAGTCAAAATATGCTTAGACTATGGTTTCCTTTTTTTTCTTAAAACGCTTTTTTGTGGCATCATAACAAAGAGTCATTAACTGTGAAAATAGAGGAGAATTGAGTAAATTTGCAGGTTTGTTTTTAAACACAATGGCGAAAAACGAAAGGCAGGCTGTAATTTCCATTAAAGGGGCTAAAATCCACAATCTCAAGAATATTTCTTTGGATATTCCTCGGGATAAGCTAATAGTAGTTTCCGGCCTGTCGGGTTCGGGGAAGTCATCGTTGGCATTTGATACCCTTTACGCCGAGGGGCAACGGCGCTACGTTGAGAGTTTATCGGCCTATGCCCGACAATTCATTGGAAGGATATCCAAACCCGAGGTGGATAGTATCACGGGTATTCCTCCGGCCATAGCCATTGAGCAAAAGGTTAATACATATAACCCCAGATCAACGGTTGGGACGTCCACAGAGATATACGATTACCTTAAACTGCTATTTGCCCGTGCCGGCGAAACCTTTTCTCCAATATCGGGTGTCAAAGTCACCCGACACAGCGTTTCCGATGTGGTCGATTACATTGCATCGTTTCCTGAGGGAACCAAGCAAATGATACTGGCTCCCATACTCCTTTCGGAAAATATTACCCTGGAAGAGAAATTGCAGGCACTCGCAGCCCAAGGATTTATACGAATTGCTATTAATAACCGGATTATCAGGATAGACACTGAAGAAGTACAATCGTTGAAAGGGATTTCCAACTCTGAGGTTAGGCTGCTTATCGACAGATTTGCCTCTTCTCACGACGAGGATTTCCTCAGCCGATGTGCCGATTCTGTTCACACGGCATTCGTTGAAGGGAATGGTACTTGCATTGTCGCAGTTTACCACGGTGACGAAAAAACCGAAATGCCGTTTTCCAATCGCTTTGAAGCCGACGGCATTGAGTTTGAAGAGCCCAGCGAGCACCTATTCAGTTTTAACAATCCGCTTGGGGCTTGCCCTACATGCGAAGGCTACGGCAAGGTTATAGGCATTGACGAGAACCTTGTTGTGCCCGACAAAAGTTTATCGGTATATGACGATGCCATTGCCTGTTGGAAGGGCGAGAGTATGAGCGAGTATAAGAAGTTGTTCATTCTGCATGCCGACAGATACAATTTCCCTATACACAAACCCTATCACCAGCTCAGTGTAGATCAAAAACAACTTTTATGGCAAGGAAATCATGGCTTCGTTGGGCTGAACGATTTTTTTAAACATCTGGAAGAGAAAAAATACAAGATTCAGTATCGGGTTATGCTTTCGAGGTATATGGGTAAAACCCTGTGCCCCGAATGCAAGGGGCGATGCTTGCGTAAAGAGGCCATGTATGTCAAGGTGAGTGGGAAAACCCTGCCCGAACTTGTGGAAATGCCCATCGACAGGTTATACACTTTTTTTCAGGAGCTAAACCTTTCTGAATACCAGAAGAAGGTTTCGACGCGAATCGTTAGGGAAATACAAAATAGGCTGTCGTACCTTTTAAACGTAGGGCTCAACTACCTTACTCTAAATCGCCTGTCATCCACCCTTTCGGGTGGAGAGTCGCAGCGAATCAACCTGGCCACCTCGCTGGGGTCGAGTTTGGTAGGATCGCTCTACATCCTGGATGAGCCCAGCATCGGGCTTCACCCCCGCGATACCCATCTGCTGATTGACGTACTCCGCAATTTACGCGATCTGAACAACACTGTGGTTGTGGTTGAGCACGATGAGGAAATAATACGATCTGCCGACCATATTGTTGACATTGGACCTTTAGCCGGAAGGCACGGGGGTGAAATAGTTTTTGAAGGTGGGCAAGCAGAGCTGCTGCAAGCAGATAAGAGTTTAACTTCCAAGTATCTTACCGGTATTGAAAAAATTGAAACTCCAACTTTGCGCAGGGTGTGGACAAATTATATTGAGATTCGTGGGGCAAGGGAAAACAACCTGAAAAACCTTATTGTCAAATTTCCGCTTAACTGCATGGTTGCCGTAACAGGCGTTAGCGGTTCGGGGAAAACCTCACTGGTTAAGAGCATTCTCTACCCCTCGTTGCTCAAAAAGTTAAACGGATATGGAGAAAGGCCGGGAGAGCACGATTGCATCACAGGCGATATTCACCTTTTGAAAGGAGTTGAGATGGTTGACCAGAACCCCATTGGTAAATCTTCGCGTTCAAACCCCGTAACGTACATTAAAGCTTACGACGAAATTCGAAAACTATTCTCCGATCAACCCTATTCGAAAAGGAACGGCTATAAACCTTCGCACTTTTCGTTCAATGTTGAAGGGGGACGCTGTGAAGAGTGCCAAGGCGAAGGGGTTATCCGTGTTGAGATGCAGTTTATGGCCGATGTAACTCTTAAGTGCGAATCGTGTAACGGAAAACGATTTAAGGATGATATCCTGGAGGTGAAGTATAAGGATAAGAACATATTCGATGTGCTCGAAATGACTGTCAATCAGGCATTAGAATTCTTTCAGGGGAATGATGAGAAAACAAACTCAAGGATTAGAGCACGCTTACAGCCATTACAGGATGTTGGCCTAGGCTACATAAAACTCGGACAATCATCGAGTACACTTAGCGGTGGGGAGAGTCAAAGGGTAAAACTGGCCTTTTTCCTACAGAAAGAGCAAGCCACTCAATCCCATCTGTTTATATTTGACGAACCCACAACCGGTCTCCATTTTCACGATATAAAAAGGTTACTCGAGTCATTTAATGCCTTAATTAATAAGGGACATAGCCTACTAATCGTTGAGCACAATTTGGAGATAATTAAATGCGCCGACTGGATAATCGACTTGGGCCCTGAGGGGGGCGAAAACGGGGGGAGTATTGTGGCAGAGGGAACTCCTGAGAGTGTGGCAGAGAGCCGGAATAGCATCACCGGCAAGTTTCTGCGTCCAAAGATCAACTAAAACAATCGGCCATAAACAGATTGCAGGGCAAAAAAAAAGCTGCATAGAAGCGGCCTTTCTGAAAGATTTCTAC
Source organism: Bacteroidota bacterium (assembly GCA_029558675.1). Classification (GTDB taxonomy): domain Bacteria; phylum Bacteroidota; class Bacteroidia; order Bacteroidales; family Tenuifilaceae; genus MWFE01. The sequence goes on from JAKQEF010000177.1 coordinate 11,254, forward strand.
TCTCGATTAGTTTGCTTTTAGCCCAAACATTATGGCCACACAACCGCTGGCCAGCATATCGGGATTGCTACCGCCGGGGTTATTCTGAACTTTAACCATAATGATGAGCTGCTGTGTAGCCTCCACTTTGAAGTCCCAAAATGGAACATAGTCTTTTGATGCATTGGTAAAGAGTACCCTTCTCTCGACATCCATCACTTTGAACTCTACTTTTGGGAGAGATTCCGAGCCACAAACAGCAATACGGTATTCCTGTCCTGCGTAGAAGGTTTTAAACAGTTCAGCATCTTCTCCTTCGGTTAGAATGGCTGCATTGTAATTCCCATCATGTATAAAAGGGGATAGTTCGAGTCGGCAAACCCTCTTCGCAAAATTTTTGCATTGGGCATTTGCATTATTGGAACTAAAAACAACGACGCCTGTGAATACTAATATAAAAGCCAATGATCTCATAACGGAGTAGTTATTTTTACATGGTATACTTTGAACGAATTGAAGCCACCTTTTTTCTAAGCTCATTAAAAACAGTGGGATTAACTGAAACTACATTCTTACTGCGCAGTACGGTTGTTTGGCCCTCTTGCTCCACCGCCTCAACTCCCGAAAACGAAATTTGAATTTTTTCATACACGGCAGCAAGGGCTTTTATATCGCCTAACACCTCATTCACATCGGAATTATCCTTGTGCTGTTCCAGTAGGTTTACCACGGTGGATAGTGACAATTTTTGATCAATAATCCTATCAACCAGTTCATTGTCGGCCTGCTTAACATCATCAACCAAAGATGTTGCAATGTATAAACCTTCAATCCACCCGCCAACGAGAATTACGGAGCCAATGGCCACCCTATCGTCCTCCTCCAGGATTGAGCTGGTGTTAAGCAACGACTCGGAAATAATATCCATAATCGCTTCGCGATTATTAACATTCTCTTCAAGCCTTTGAACAATGGTATTATCAATGGCATTAAGTATGCCCAACCCCTCAGCCATACGCTTCGATACAGCCATGTACTTAATGGATGCCTGAGTTTGGTCAAACAAGCTGGCATAGCTTAAATCGGTGCTGTAAATCCCCAAGTTAAGAGCCATGCTTTTGTTGGTAGTGTATTTCGAGGCATTGTCAACAGGATTTAACAACTCCTCGTTGTACTGAGCTCCTGAACGCTTCAGAATCATGGCAGTTTCAAGTGGGGAGGGTAAAGAGTAGAAAATTTGGCGTGCCGTCTGAACCCCCTCTTTAGCCAATTCCTGCGAGGTTATTTCGGAAGCATCCACTTCTATCCTATCCTTACGGGACGATTCTGAAGAGCACCCAAGTAAAAACAGGATTAGTGTTGAACCTATCAACCATTTTATATTGTCTGCCAGTACCCTTTTTGACATAACTAAATTTTTTTGAGGTGTTTACGTTTAATACCAAGTTTTAGTTAGTAAAAATAATATTTTTTTTCTTACAATAGGCAAAGTTTATAATTATTCCACAAAATATGGACTTTTTTTTCGAAATTAGGCCTAAAGTAACGAATAATTTAGTGAGGAATGAAAAAACCGATTAAGAAAAAAGTCTAAACAGTATTACCTTTGTTGCGTTATTTCAAGTTGGGCATGAAAAACAGGGATGAAAAAACGATAGAAGAACGGCAAAGAATAGTCGTCCATTCGTTGATGAATGATTCGGACGACAAAATCATAACCTTCTTGCATGGAGTAAAAGAAAACTACGAATTTTTCATTATTGAACCATTGCTGGAATTGCTAATGACGGAGAGGTCGTTGTTGCTTAAAAAGCATATCGTTGAGTTTATCTCAAATGCAAAGGAAAAAGATGTTGCCTCATTTCTTGTTAAGCACCTGAAAGAGAACTTTCCGCACAAAAATGTTGGAGACATGCTGACCATTTGTTGGCAAAGCAGGCTCGATTTTTCGGGTAGCCTCGATGTGTTCTTCGACATACTGGTGGCCGGTGATTACCAAACCTCCATTGAGGCATTCACGGTTATTGAAAATGCCATGATGAATCTAACCCGGGAGGAGATTGAACAACGTTTGGACTGGTTAAAGAGCTGCTCGCACCGTGTAATCAGCAATAAACATTCACTCATTCACGAAATGGAAAATCTCCTCGACAGGACAAGAAGCGAGATGCTGTAAAATTTCGTCAGTTGGAATCCTATCACCCTTAATCGTGCGCCGAAAAATGCCTCATAAACTGGCTACGCTCATACACCTCAGGATCGCCAATGTTTTTGTAACTCATTAATCCTCTGAAGTCGTCAATGGATTTGTAGCCCTTACCGTCCATCCATTTTTCAACAAATTCAAGGATCTTTCCAAGGTGTGAGGCACCATGTATGTACAAAGTGGAGCAAACCTGCACAGTGGTTGCCCCAGCAAGCAACATCTTAATGGCTGCATCGCCATTGTGGATTCCGGTGGAAGCAGAAATATTAATCTCTGGAACTTCATGGCTGGCAATGGCTACCCAGCGCAGAATATCCCTAATCTCGGCGGGACTGCTGAATATTTCGGCAGGAATTACTTTCAGTTTATCGATATCGATATCGGGTGCAAAAAATCTATTGAACAGTGTTACCCCCAGCACCTTACGAAACCAAAGTTGCTGTATAATCCGGATGGGGTTGGTAAAATGGTTGCCCAACTTAAAAGAAATGGGTATGGTAATTACTTTTTTCAGCTTTTCTGCCAAGTCAAAATACACCGATTCGTACTCATCGGCTGTTTTGTTAATATTGCTTGGAAGCAAAAAAACGTTAATCTCCAAGGCATCAGCTCCTGCCTGCTGTATTTGTGCAGCAAAATCAATCCATTTATAGGCATCAACGCAGTTTATACTGGCAATTACGGGGATGTTTACAGATTCTTTGGCCCTGGTAATCAACTCGAGGTATTTACTCACATTATTACTCGTGACGTAGGCCTTCAAATAGTCCTCTGCCTCGGGGTAATCGCTTTGACCCGAAAGCACACCCGCTTCATTTAGTATCTGTTCCTCGAAAAGCGACTTCAACACTACGGCTGCAGTGCCATTCTTCTCAAGCTGTTTTATGGATTCAAGGTTCGAGGTTAATCCTGAACTGCTTACGATTACAGGGTTTTTCAGCTTAAGCCCTAAATAGTTTGTGGTTAAATTTGCCATTTGGATTCGGTTTACTTATAGGTACAAAAATGGTTTGAAAAATAGCTATTTTTTAATTGTGCCCTACTCTCTCTCGCCAAAAATTATGCTACCCACCCGTATCATTGTACTACCTTCGGCTATGGCAACTTTATAATCGCCTGACATACCCATGGATAGGATTTGAAAATCATCATTTCCCTCGAAAAATAAAGTTTTAATTTCACAAAAAACTTGTCGCAACCCCTTAAACTCTTTCCGTACCTTGTCCATGTCGTCAGTAAACGTGGCCATGCCCATCAGCCCAACGATTCTGATATTTTGAAATGACCGGTAATCAACTGATTGGAGCAAAGCCTTCAACTCGTCGAACGACAAACCGAATTTCTCTTCCTCCTCGGCTATATGCAATTGCAGGAGGCAATCGATTACCCGTCCGTTTTTTGTAGCCTGCTTGTTAATCTCCTGAAGTAGTTTGAGGCTATCCACAGAATGAATCAATGAAACGAATGGGGCAAGGTACTTCACTTTATTGCTTTGCAGATGCCCCACCATGTGCCACTGAATATCCTTGGGCAACACTTCGTACTTGCTAACCATCTCCTGCACTTTGTTCTCACCAAAAATTCTATGGCCGGTGCCATACGCTTCCATAATCATATCGGGCGAATGAGTTTTACTAATGGCCACAAGCACCACATTCTGCGGAATTTCGTCTTTCAGCCTCAAAATGTTCTCTCTAATACTACTCATGGAGTTGAGTTTTTTTCAAAGGTAGAATACTGAGTAAACTCTTCCAAATCGGCAGGCTATGTTTTCAACCGTTCTCCCTCTTTTACACAAAAAAAGGGAAAAAAGAGAGAGGGAGTAAATGGCATGGCCAAAAATCCGATAATTTTTTGAATATATTTGCGAAATTTTTTCCATTCAATGAATGCTGTATATACTATAATACTTCTGGTGCTTTCCAACACGTTCATGACCCTGGCGTGGTATGGGCATCTAAAGTTTAAGGAAATGAAATGGTTTGAGGGCTTGGGTTTGTTCTCCATTATTCTAATCAGCTGGGGCATTGCATTTTTTGAATACATCTTTCAGGTGCCAGCAAATCGTATGGGATTTAAGGGCAACGGAGGTCACTTTTCGTTGGTCGAGCTGAAAGTGATTCAGGAAGTGATTACCCTTACGGTATTTGTGATTTTCACGCTACTGGTTTTCAAAACCGAATCGTTCCGAATGAAC
>JAKQEF010000179.1 GCA_029558675.1 Bacteroidota bacterium
GATGGAAAAAGTCAGAAGAACAGATGTTCAAAGAACTAGTGTTTTTGTTGAAACGAGAATAACTCACAAAACGAGTTATTTCCCGTTCCAACAAAACATCATTATCATTATGTTAAAAAAATTCATAGTCTAGAGCCTTAACACAAATACCTGACACACTCTCTGCGTTTAATAATGTGTTAGACCAACATTATTCCTCAAACCTTCTTATCACTAAAACTAACATGGTAAAAAGGTTTACATCTGAATTTATTCTGAATTTTGGTACTTTTGTGAAAGTGTTACCATAACTCTGACTACATTACGGAACGGATTTAGCAAACTTCATTGTCCTCGGTTTTATTGGGGTGAATTGCTTTGAGTGTTCTTAACTAATGCCTGCTGACTATGTACTCCTTAAAAGAACTTATCGAACTGATAGATACCGAGATTAAGGGATTAAAATTACCTGAAAGCCCTGTACTTCTCTACACGCCAATTACCCATACTTTGGATTCGGGCGGCAAAAGAATTCGCCCGGCCCTTGTACTCGCTGCATGCAATCTCTTTTCCGATTCGGTAGTTAATGCTGTCCCATCTGCCCTTGCCGTTGAGCTATTCCACAATTTCACTCTTATACACGATGATATAATGGATAATGCGCCTTTACGACGCAACAGGCCAACGGTATTCAAGCAATGGGGGCAAAATGTGGCTATCCTCTCGGGCGATGCCTTATGTATATTGGCATACCAACAATTAGCCAAAACCGATGTGGCTTTTCTAAGAAAAATTTTCCCAATTTTCAACGGCATTGCCCTTAATATTTGCGAAGGTCAGCAAATGGATATGGATTTTGAAACAGCTCCTTTCGTTACGCAAGAGGAGTACCTGAGGATGATTGAGCTGAAAACTGCCGCTCTTTTAAAAGGTTCGTTACAAATCGGCGGGACTATTGGCGGAGGTAGCGCACAGGATATCATCAGCCTTGGTGAATTTGGACTTAACCTGGGTATTGCCTTTCAGCTGCAGGATGACCTTCTGGATGCGTATGGAGATTTGAATATTTTTGGAAAACAAATCGGAAACGATATTGTGACCAATAAAAAAACCTTTTTAGCCATAAAAGCATTATCGGTAGCAAAAGGCCATACCCTCGAACTGCTCAGGGGGTACTTCAATGCACGCGATATCGAACCAGGGAAAAAAATAGCTGGAGTAAAAAACATATACAATGAATTGGGTATTGATAAGATAACAGAAAACATTATTCTTGAATACCACAACAGGGCTTTGTTGGCTTTTAAGAAGATTAACGTAAAGGACGACAGGAAGGATATTTTGATCTCCATTGCCCAAACCATTATGGGAAGAACCAGCTAATGCTAAATCAATACGGGATGCCTGTTGCCCTGTATGTTCATCTATAAACGTTTTTATACCTCTTCCCGAAAAGATGATTATTCTTTCAGATTAAGCTACTTTTGTAGCCATATTTGTTGCTGACAACATAATACCCTATCGTTATGAGCTATGTATCCAAAGAAAAATTTTTTTCCAAGAAATGGTTCAGGTCATGGAGTTTAATCGTTCTCGGTGCTTTCATAATGGCATCCGGCTTTGTGCTTTTCATTGACCCACACCGAATTGCTCCGGGTGGTGTTTACGGTATCGGTATTATTGTGCACTACCTTACCGAGAATCTATTTTCTTGGGCCCCGGAAGGGCTGCCCATTGGGGGAGTTGGATTGGTGCTAAATATCCCATTAACCATAATCGGTATCAAACTTTTAGGCCCTAAGTTTGGCGTTAAAACGGTAATTGGCTTCATTCTGGCATCACTTTTCATCGATTTGCAGCACTATCTGTTTGGCTACGATCCGCTGGTTGACGATGCTTTGCTCTCTTCAGTCTTTGGAGGAGTTCTCATCGGATTTGGGTTGGGATTGATCTTTAAGTCAAAGGCAACCAGCGGCGGCTCCGATATTATCGCCATGATAATAGCCAAGTACACCCGATTGCCCTTGGGGCAATTAATGATCTTTGTGGATTCGGCAATCGTTTTAATTGCCCTTGCTGCCTTTCAGGACTGGAAAATACCCCTTTACTCGTGGATTGTAATATACATATCGGGGAAAGTAATTGACATCACCATTCAGGGCGTTAGCTACGATAAAACGCTTTTTATTATCTCCGACCAGTACGATGCAATTAGGGATAAGCTGATTAACGATATCGACCGTAGCGGTACGGTTTTCAATGGAATCGGCATGTACAAAGGGCACGAAAAGAAGGTTATCTTCACCAATGTAAGCCGAAGAGAAGTGCATATATTGAAAGATTTTATTGAAGAGGTTGATCCCAATGCATTTATAACGGTTATCGATGCCAATGAAATTTTAGGGCATGGCTTTAAACCTTTGGGTGAGGAGTAAAGGGTAAACATACAAAATGCATTCTGCTTGTTATAAATCGTTGTATCGTTAACCTTATAAGTTTTCCGAAATGCAGGGCAGAGTTTTGAAATCGACCGGTAGCTGGTACACCATTCTGGGAGATGATGGGCTAGCCTATAAATGCACGGTGAGGGGAAAACTTAGGCTAAAATCGTCGCGAACCACCAATCCCATTACCGTGGGCGATAAGGTTGAGTTCGATATTGAGGCCGATGGGCAAACCGGAAATGTGCGTAATGTTTTGCCACGCAAAAACTATATCATTCGCAAATCTTCAAACCTGTCGCGCGAATCGCACATCATTGCTGCCAATATCGATCAGGCTATACTGGTTGTAACCGTTGACTTTCCGGAAACCAATCTTGTTTTTATCGATAGGTATCTTGCCACGGCTGAAGCATATCAAATCCCTGCTATCTTACTATTCAACAAAATTGACCTCCGCTCCGATGCGCAATTTGATGCCAAGCTGAACCATTTCGAATCTATTTATAAACCCATTTACCCTTGCCATAGAGTTTCTGCCAAAACAGGAGAGGGTTTAGAAGAGGTTCGAAAAGTAATACTGGGCAGGGTGTCACTTTTTTCAGGAAACTCAGGGGTGGGCAAAAGTGCCCTGATAAATCGTCTTGATCCTACCCTCAATTTAAAAACTGCTGACATCTCGCACTATCATCTCAAGGGAAGGCATACGACCACATTTAGTGAAATGTTTGCGTTAAATGAAGGAGGATTTATTATTGATACACCAGGAATTAAAGGATTCGGACTTGTAGATATGGACAAACGGGAAATATTCCATTTCTTCCCTGAAATTTTTAAAATTGCCGCAAACTGCCTTTACCACAACTGCACTCACCAAGATGAACCGGGGTGTGCCGTTAAGGATGCGGTAGAGAAAAATATAATTAACCCCTCGCGCTACATAAACTACCTGAGCATTATGAATGACAGCGAGGGGAAGTATAGATAGAAAACTATCGGCTGTTATACCATTGCGGGGTTAATACACATAACAGCAATTTTGGCGCTATTGGCAATTACATACTGTTCTTGTGCCCCAAACATATAGTCGGTTAAAATAAGGTCGGGAGTGGTCATTATCAGTATTAAATCAACTTCTATATCAACTGCCAATTTAATAATACTATCCGAGAAACTCCTCCCTTTGCCAGCGCTGTGAACCTCATAGCGAATGTTGTGAGTAGCAAAATGTTTTTGGGCAAAAGCCAGATTGCTGTTTATCTTTTTCCTGATGCCCAGATCATTAACGTGGGGAATAATCATGTGGATACACGAGCCAAACTCAGTGGCGGCAATGATTGCCCAGCGCAACCTCTCCTTCTCATCCAACCTGAAATCCAATGGAAGAATGATATTTTTGAATATCTGTTCTTTTTTAGGCTCATCCTGGACTACCAGAAAGGGGACATTTGAACCTGCTATTACTTTTAGGGCTTTGCTTCCGGTTATTTTTTGGACTCCTTTAATCCCGTGCGTTCCCATTACCACAAGATCTGCTTCTATATCAAAGGCATATCCCCTAATTGCATGGAAAATGCTGCCCTCTTGGATAACTGGTTTTACCTCAATGCCATAAGTTTCTTTAACTCTGGCAGCATCTAGTTTAAGCTGATCAGTTGCCTCTTTTTCATTGAGTTTGCCCTTGGAAAAAATTCCTTCAGGTTCTACTACATGAATAAGATCAATGGTAAACTGTTGAGCAAAAGCTCCGATTTTCAACGCATATTTCAGCGCATTTTCTGAAACCGGTGTGAAGTCCCATGGGACTATCAGTTTCTGGAATCTTTTCTCCATAGTACAATCAGATTACGAGATTACCAATTACATTTCAAACCATAAATATATAAAAAAAATCTTTACTAGCAACAAAAAAATAATAATTGGCAAATAGGGATGCCGATGAGTATTAAGATTACATTACAAAAAAGGGATAGAATTATACCGATTTATATTTAATTTACTTGCCCAACTAGTTGTGATTAAGGATCCTAACAACCTCTTTTGCCACCCGATGGGGTTCAATACTATTCAAACAGGCATAATCACCACGATAGCACGGCTTGTCACCAAACACTGAGCAGGGACGGCAGTATAAATCAATTTGAACTGCGTTGTCTGCAGGTTGGCCCCATCCGTAAAAACCAACGTAAGGATGTGTTGCTCCCCATATACTTACCACAGGCACTCCGGCAAGCGATGCCAAATGCATGTTGGCCGAATCCATGGAAATCATAAGCTGTAAATTCGACATAACCTCCAATTCCTTATCTATTGAAAGCAGTCCGGCCAAACATTTTACATTTGTGTATTGTCCGGCTATCCGGTTCAAAGCATCCTGCTCTGAACCTTTTGCTCCGAAAAGAATTAGGGTTACCAATGGGATTGTTGCCAACTCCCTAATTACCTCCTGCATCTTTTCAAAAGGGTAACTTTTCCCAATATGCTTGGCAAAGGGGGCTATCCCTATCCATTTTTCGCTAGGTGAACTCTGTATTAATTCCAATATATCATAATCCATAGGAACCGGACCATTGAATAACCCCTTAAAATTCACATCGATTTTCAATCCGTATCCCAATCTGTAAAACGTTTCAGCATAACGAATTACAGTGTGTTTAAGTGGTCTTAGGGCTTTGTTGGTTCTTCGGGTCAACTGCTTTTTATCCCTGCGCCCTTTGTCAATGTATGAAACCTTAGTCCTTCCTATACCAAAAAGGAATCTTATCAACTTTGTCCTTATAACATCATGAAGATCAACTACTCCATCCCATGGGCCCATCCTCTTTAACTCTCTATAGAGTTTGTAAAAACCAAAGAAACCTTTATGCTTTCCCACTGGGTCAAACTCAACAAATCGAACCGAAGGGAGGAATTTGGTAAGCCCCATGGCAAATTTTCGTGAAACCAAAACCACCTCTACCGAAGGATACTGACGTGCCAATGACCACAGAACGGGAATGGTCATTGCCACATCCCCAAGGGCACTTAGCCGTAAAACAATAACCCGTAGGGTTTGCTGGTTCCTCATTTTCCCGTTTTATTGTATAAAACCGGATTAAGCGATGGATCGTTATACATCTTCATCTGCTTATAAACCTTCATGATCTTGTTTCCTTGTTCTATATCGCTAAGTAATTGATCTATTGCAGTGCTTAAGTCAACTTTTTGTTCAAGGAGTATTTCTAACTTTGCCTTACACTGATTACGGTGGTCCTGAGATACATCACTTCGATTAACCTCTTGCTCCATGTGGTAAATTTTCAACGTGAGAATAGACAGGCGATCAATAGCCCAGGCAGGGCTTTCGGTATTAATTGATGCATTTTCTCGAGGGTTCACATGTTTAAACTTCTCTAAAAAGTAGCTATCAATCATTTCCACCAAATCGGTGCGATCCTGATTGGACTTGTCAATTCTCCTTTTCAGGGCCAATGCTTCATTGGGATTTATGTTTGGGTCGCGGATTATATCTTCAAGATGCCACTGAACAGCATCTATCCAATTCTTGGTAAAGAGCGAAAACTCAATGGTTCTTTCGGAAAAGGGAATGGTTGGCACTGCATCAACACTATCCATGGTATGGTAGTATGCTGTGCAATCGGAAAAAATTTTGTTGCATAGATTACTGAATGGCATTTCGAACGGAGTTTGGTGAAATGCAAAGATGGAAAAGTTTTTTGAAGATAAAAATAGCACCCGTTACGCCATGAAAGGTGAGGATTAAGGGAGGGCAATGCCGGTTTCACAATCCCTTAAGCGGTATTAAGACGAAAAATTACTTTCTAAAACATGATTTATCCATTATCCTTCTTTTCCTTAAAATCAGGTTCTAATGAACAGGTATAACACGATATAACTTATCGTTTCGCCTGACGAGTTCCGGCACTTTGAAAGAGCACATTGCCCCCTTTTGGCAGGCATCCACCGGCAAATCGTCAACCCTAATTTCTTTAGCTATTAATTCAACAACTCCTGTTGATGGTCCGATAATCAATAGCTTATCATCCTTAAAAAAATCACTGGCTTCAACTTTTACTTCAGCTACACCTAAGTTCGATAAATAGTTGGTTACTTTACCTACGTAAATTTTTCGCTCCTTGGCCACACTTCCGTAATGGCTACTCCACTCCCCCATTTTTTGACCAAGGTAATAACCATCCCAAAAACCCCTGTTAAAAACGGTCTTCAACTGCTCCATCCAACCATTAATCTTTTCAGGGCCATAGGTACCATCTGATATGGCATCTACTGCCTGACGATAGCAACGGGTGACAGTTTTTGTATATTCAGGACTTCGGGCTCTTCCTTCTATTTTAAGCACCTCAACCCCTGCATCAATTATCTTGTCAAGTAACCCAATGGTACAAAGGTCTTTCGGCGACATTATAAACTCATTATCTATTTCAAGCTGATCGCCGGTATCTTTATCTGTCACCGTATAGGCACGACGACATATTTGCAAACATTCACCCCGGTTTGCCGAGTGGTTGGCCTGATGGAGGCTCATGTAGCACTTCCCCGAAATGGCCATGCAAAGTGCGCCGTGTACAAACATTTCCAATTTAATACTGTTGCCCGAAGGGCCAACAATGTTCTGGTCTTTAATGTTTTTGGCTATTTGTTTTACCTGATCAAGGTTTAACTCACGGGCAAGGACAACCACATCAGCCCACTTTGAATAAAATTTAAGGGCCTCGGTATTGCTTATATTAAGCTGGGTAGAAAGGTGTACTTCAACATCATGCTCCCGCGCATACATTATTGCCGCCTGATCGCTGGCAATAATGGCCGAAATTCCAGCGTTTTTAGCCTCGCTAATGGTTTGCTCCATTAGTTGAATATCCTCATCGTAAAGTACCGTATTAACGGTAAGGTATGTCTTAACGTTATGCTTATTGCATATTTCTGCTATTTCGCTTAAATCCTGAAGTCCAAAAATCACCGACGACTTAGCCCGCATGTTCAACTTGCCAACTCCAAAGTAAACCGAGTTGGCTCCTCCCTGTATGGCGGCCATTAAAGATTCATAGTTGCCCGCCGGAGACATCACCTCGATACGCTTGTCTCTATTTCTGTCCATTGACATATATGAAGGCTGTTATTCAGTTATTTTAAAAACAATGTACGCGCCTTGTTCAGGCTTTCCCGGGTTATGGTTGGATATGTCAGAAAATTAACGAGATAACAAAAGTCTTATTGGTTTAAACCGCTGAAGAACTGCGTCAGAGCCATCCAGTACTCCCTGTGATTGGGATTACTCTCCCAAAGTGCCTTTGAACCATGGCTTCCCTCTCCATTCCTAGGTTTAAAAAGGGTTAAGTGCTTATTGGGTACATGGTCTAAAAGCGTACACATCGATGGGTACTCGGTTTGGGTGCTCAAGGCAAGTATGGGTACATAAATTTTTTGAATGGCTTCCTTCACCTGAAACTCATTGCCAAAATATTCCCCCGGTGAAAATACCACCACCGACTTTATTTTAAAATTGTTGGTTGCCTCAACCAATGCTAATGATGCCGAATAGGAACTCCCCAAAAGGGTTATTGGTTTCTTCGAGCGTTGGGATACAAAATCAATGGCTGCAACAATATCGGGTTGTGCATCGATGTAATCAATCGACTTTCCTTTACTAACAGCATCCGCAGCAGTAGCGTTTTTTACGTAATTCACCTCGTTCCCCGATCTAAGGTCAACTGCCAGGCAGTTGAAACCTAAATTCACAAGTTTGGGTGCTGTCTCTCGGTACTCTCCCCGACTATAGCCCGCCTGATGTAAAAGGATGATGTAAGGGTTTTGCGTCGATGCAACATAATGATCTGCAGTAACCGTTACTCCATCAGATGAAGTAAATGTTACAGTTTGTTGTCCAAATAATCTCACTGACAACACAAAACAAATTACAAAAAGAGTAGCCAATCTGTGATTCATCTCTTTAACTGCGGATATGGTACAACAACGTTTTTTTCTCTACCAAACTGATGACAAACGCGTTAACGTACGAATAAGGGTATGGTTTCTTTTATCTTTTCAGCTAAAATTATAACCCTGTTCTCATGATGCTCAACAATCGCCGGCTCTAACAGTTCGAAGTACCGGTCGTTCATTTCGTGCTTTATTTGTATCAACCCGGGTTCAAGGGTAGAAATAATGGGAGCGTGATTATGCTTCATGGCAAAACTCCCCATGGTTCCGGGAACTCTAACCATTTCTACATTTCCTCTAAAAAACACCCTTTCCGGCGTTACAATTTCAAGTAGCATAGCATACTATTCTTTTGATTCGGCCAATAGCTTTTCGCCCTTTTCAATTGCCTGTTCAATGGTTCCCACCAGGTTAAAAGCAGTTTCAGGGTATTTATCAACGGCACCATCCATAATCATATTGAAACCTTTGATTGTATCGGCAATGTCAACAAACACGCCCTTTAACCCGGTGAATGCCTCGGCCACGTGAAACGGTTGTGAAAGGAATCGCTGAACCCTGCGGGCGCGATGAACCACCAACTTATCCTCTTCGCTCAGCTCATCCATGCCGAGTATGGCGATTATATCCTGCAATTCTTTATACCTCTGCAGCAACTCTTTTACCCTTTGCGCTGTTCTGTAATGCTCCTCTCCCACAATTTCAGGGGCTAAAATCCTCGATGTTGAATCGAGGGGGTCCACTGCAGGGTAAATGCCCAACTCAGAGATTTTCCGACTGAGAACAGTTGTGGCATCAAGGTGAGAGAATGTTGTTGCTGGCGCAGGGTCGGTAAGGTCGTCGGCCGGTACGTAAACTGCCTGAACCGAGGTAATGGATCCCTGGCGAGTGGAGGTAATGCGCTCCTGCATCAGCCCCATTTCAGTTGCCAATGTGGGTTGGTACCCTACAGCCGATGGCATTCGGCCCAGCAGGGCCGACACTTCGCTCCCCGCCTGTGTGTACCTAAAAATGTTGTCGATGAAGAAAAGGATATCGCGCCCCTTTCCCTCTTCCCCACTATCACGAAACGACTCGGCCACAGTTAGCCCCGAAAGGGCTACCGTTGATCTTGCTCCGGGGGGCTCATTCATTTGCCCAAATACCAGCGTTGCCTGCGATTTGCTGAGTTCATCGAAATCGACCAACGACAAATCCCATCCTCCCCTAACCATGCTATCCTTAAACTTTTTGCCATAGCGAATCACGTCTGATTCTATCATCTCGCGCAGCAAATCGTTGCCCTCCCTGGTGCGCTCTCCCACACCTGCAAAAACCGACATCCCCTCGTAGTTCTTGGCAATATTGTTGATAAGTTCCATGATAATCACCGTTTTACCCACTCCTGCTCCACCAAAAAGGCCAATTTTTCCTCCCTTGGAGTATGGTTCCAGCAGGTCAATAACCTTAATCCCGGTGAACAGCACTTCCGTTTCGGTACTTAACTCCTTGTACTGAGGAGGCTTATTGTGAATTTGATAGGCGTTTTCCGAACTTAAGCCGGAAAGCCCATCAATGGGTTCGCCTATCACATTCATCAGCCTTCCTTTAATTTGATTACCGGTGGGCATAGTAATGGATTTTCCCGATGATTCAACTTTCATGCCCCTGTGAAGTCCGTCTGTAGAATCCATTGCAATGGCTCTCACCGTACTTTCGCCGATATGCTGCTGACATTCAACAACAAGCTTTGTTCCGTCGTTGCGGGTGATTGTTAAAGCATCGTGAATGTTGGGGAGGTTCCCCTCCGATCCAAAGAATGTAACGTCCACCACAGGGCCTATAACCTGTATGATTTCGCCGAATACTTGTGCCATGTTAATCTAATTATCAGATAAATCGTTTTTTACAAAAATATTCTT
>JAKQEF010000181.1 GCA_029558675.1 Bacteroidota bacterium
GCCATACCATAACCGTTTCATTTTCTGAGCAAATCGAAAAGGCAGAAATAGCCATAATGGATATTGCCGGAAATACCGCCCTGGTTTTGCAGAATGCCAACGGCGTGAGCCAATACAAAATTGATATATCGGCGCTTACGCAAGGTATCTACGTGGTGGTTGTTAAAACCTCACGCGGAGTATGGACTTCAAAGTTTGTTAAAAATTAACAATCAATGGAATAGATCTGAGGAGCGATACCTAATCGTTGGAAGTAATGATTATGGTACTCCCCTTTGTATCGATTATAAACTTTAGTCCCAGAGGATTGCAAACGCAATGCAGAGCTTGTTTTAAATCGGTTTTAGCGAAATGCCCCGAGAATAAACATTGATCAATGTTTACGCCCTCGGTTTGGATTTCGATGCAGAACTGCCTTTCCAGCTCGTCCAAAACCATCCTCAGGGGAGCCTCTACATAGTAATAACTACCCCTTATCCACGATACGGCTTCCATGGTATTGATGCCAAAAAGCTGGATGTTGCCTGCCGACTGGTGAATGGCAAATCCGTAGCCGGACTTAACTTTGCCTTCGGGAAACCTTTGGGTTGAAACCAGAATCTCACCTGTAAGGCATTCCACCATAAACATTTCCGAGCGGCTGTAAACGTTGAAACGAGCTTCCTTTACGCAGAGGGTATCCATCCCGGCCACCAGACGAAAGGGGAGTTCACCCTTTTTCACATCAAAAAAGGCTTCGCCATTCAACGCAACCAGCCTCCTTGTGGCAAAGCCAAACTTGCGATGGCTGATTGACGTTCCGGCATTCAGCACAACCACCGTTGAATCGGGTAGCCGCCCGTAGGCATTCTTTCCGCAGGGAGCCTCAATGGTTGCAAAGGCAAACTGCCAATCGTATATCACCGAAACTACGGCAATCAGAAGCAGTAAAATAGCCCCCATATTCATCAACCGATGCCTTAACCTAAGGTTTCTATTCATATCGGCAATGCCTTGCGAAAGCATTTCCCAGGCCGTGGCTTCGGGAAGGGAGTAAGGAACCCTAAGGCGTTGCATAATCGCGTGAAGGCGGGAGGGGCAATCCTCCAACTTCTCTATCTGATAGCCGGTTTTGGTCGTTGACGCCTTTGCATACAGCTGTTTACAAAGACTTTCAGCTATTTCTTTAATAAAATTTTCTACCGCCGTAATCCTCAGGTTAAGCCTGTTGGATATTTCCACGGGCGACATTCCCTCTATTTGGTTCATGAGGAATGCCGTCCTACGCAGGCGTGGTATTTCTGCCAGATTATCCTGCAACAACTTGTAATCCTCGTCGTCGATGAATGGGGAGTCGACCCTGCCAAGCTTTTCGTCCCAAACAAATTCTCTCACAAAATGGAATTCGGGCTTAAGGTCAACAAATCCCTTTCTCACAATACGGTTGACAATGGCATAGAGTATGGTTTTTATGGCATGTTGTCGGACTTTTCGTCGCAGCACCCACAGTTTGATAAAGACATCCTGTGTGAAGGCGTCGGCCATATCGGCATCGCCGGTTGCAAAGTAGCAGTAATTCCTGATACTGTGGTAGTATTGCTCAAAGGTATCTTTAAACCACGGGCTCTCGGTATGTGACGAGGGTATTTCCTTCACGGCTTATTCATCTTAATAATGGAAAAAGTCGTTCAGGTCTTGCTCTATGTGTTGGTATGCCTGATTACGAAGCTGCGCTTCGAAGCCGGCATCGGCTATTGCCCTCTGCATGTCGTATGCGCTAACCTTATGCTTTGCCCCGGCCGAAGACACAACGTTTTCTTCGATCATAATCGATCCCAAATCGTCGGCACCGGCATGGAGGCAGATCTGTGCGATATCCATCCCCACCGTTAGCCACGAAGCCTGTATGTGTCTGATATTGGGAAGCATAATCCTGCTTAAGGCCACCATGCGTACGTACTCATCGGGAGTAACCGTACTTTTCACACCCATTCTGCTCATCTCCGTATCCTTGTCCTGAAAAGGCCAGCAGATAAAGGCCGAGAATCCAACCGATGCTTTAGGTTTTCTCTCCTGCAGGTCGCGTATTTTGACGAGATGCTCCATTCGCTCCGCAAGGGTTTCCACATGTCCAAACATCATGGTGGCAGTGGTAAGCAGCCCCATATTGTGAGCCTCGGCCATCACGTCCAGCCATGCCTGCGAATTGGGCTTACCGGGCGATATCAGTTTTCTAACCCTATCCACCAGTATTTCGGCCCCGCCACCGGGCAGGCTGTTTAAGCCGGCTTCCACCAGCTGCTCCAACACTTCGCGGTAGGTCGTTTTCTCAAGCCGTGCTATGTGGGCTATTTCGGGTGGGCTCAACGCATGCAGTTTCAACTGCGGGAACCTCTCCTTAAGCTGCTGAAAAAGATCGATGTAAAAAGCAAGGCCCAGCTTGGGATGCAATCCCCCCTGTAAAAGGATTTGGTCGCCACCATAGCGGAGCATCTCTTTGATTTTGACTACATATTCGTAAGTGGAAGTAATAAAGGCACTACCATCGCCGGGTTTGCAGTGGAAATTACAAAACTTGCACCCCGAAATGCATACGTTGGTAATATTGATATTCCTGTCGATTTGCCAGGTTACCCTGTTCCCAGGGACAATGGATTGCCGCATCTGATGGGCAATGAACATCAGCTCCGTCAGGGAGGCATTGTTGAAAAGGAATAAACCCTCGTCGAGGGTTAGGAACTCGTGCCTAAGAGCCTTGGTAAATATTTCACCGGTGTTCATACTTTGCATTTGAAATAATTCAGGGCAAAGCCAATGGATTATTTTTAAACGTCAGAAAATCATTTTAGTTGTTACAATTATTGAAAAGTGTGGTCGTATTCAGGGAATTACATGGTCACTTTATTTACATCCTGTATTCGGTCCACAATCCCTTCAGTCCGTTATATGTACTACAAAAATTGATTTTCTATCCTGCTTTTAAAGTTAGCAATGTCTATAAAATTACAATTATTGTCATTATCTTTTTGGACAAGTTGATTTTTTCAGTGGCAATAGGATTATCATTTATTCCGTAAAAAAATAATGATTTTATTCCCAGTATTTTAAGTTTTAATGTTCAACAAGTATGATTATTTCTTAACTATTATTCCCTTCTCGGAACTTGTTTGGACAACGGATTTATCAAACTCTTTAAAGTAACCAGGTACTATAATCCAAAGAAAGCGAACTTTCAATACCATTTATGATGAACCTATAAGCCAAATTCAGTTCAATATAGGCATAAGGTTTAAAAATGCAATGATTTATATGATTTTCAAAGGCAAATTCTTTGAGAATATCATTTTATCAAGCAGCATAAATACTGCTACCTATTGATTTGCTTTTCTTTCTGCAATACGCTTATTCGCTGCATCGCGATCCACTCCTGATACATGCTGACCACCATCAGCATCCTTGAATGTCATTGTGGGCATTGAAGATTCCCTAGAAAGTGATCCGCCAGTCATTTCGTCAGTTTTCCCCATCATCATTATTGCTAACAGGGCTATGACACCCGGAATTATGAAATAGATTAACCATCCTGCTACCATAACCAAACCAACTACCAGCATCCCCAAAGCAACTTTACCCGGATAGTAGATGACCAACCACCAAGTTCCAAACTTCGCAATCATCTCCCAAAGCATGCCTATTCCGGAAATCAGCCATATCCCCAAAACAAAAGGTACAAATTTCAGGAACAAGGGATACTCTGACCAATGGGAGAAAAAGTTTACATTGAATCTCAACGAAATGGTTAAAGCATCATTAAGTTGTATCAAAAAAAGGAGAATGGCCAGTGCAGCCGATGAAATTAAAAAGATGTACTGGGTAGCAATTGAGGCTCTCTTCCAGAAAACTTCTGATTTGACAAAAAATTTTATTACCAACTTGTAAACCAGTTGCCAAATCAGTGTAAGTATCACGAAAAATAGTGAAACAATAATCGTTGATGCTATTAGGTCGGCTGATGCTACATTGAAAACATACAACCACCATTCAGGTGTTTTCGGTGCTTTTAATTTACACAAATCATGTTGCCCAACAACCCAACCTGTTGCATTCACCTTTCCATTACTAATACGTTCAATCTGAACAAAACCACGGTATTTGGTTGCTGATGTTTTTTTTGCATTATCAAAAACCTGATGTTTGTACCCACCGACAACCAGTAAAGTATCACCCGTAAAGATCTGCGCCCCACGATATTCATCCACAGGATATTCATAATCATCACCAGGGCGAATCTCTTTTTTACCCTTAAACTCTGATTTTGCCTGTGTGTTGATATAAAAATTATCAGTGACTATCAGCAAATTTCCTTTTTGTAAACCCGTAAAGTAGTACAAAGCAGCAGAGTCTCTTTGTGCGCCATTCTGCATTGCATTTATTTCATCTACGGAAATGCCTCTTTTGCATGATTCCAAAGACAACATAAAAAAAGCACTAAGAATGAGTAAAATAAACAATCTTGTTTGTCTCATAATTTTTATGAATTTATTTTTAAGTTAACGCTGCTAAGTTAGCACATTGTTTAAACAGGGAGAAAAACAAAAAATATTAATTATTCTCAAAAAAACAGATTCATTTTATTTGACTATAAATTATATTTATGATTAGAATTTAAATTCAGCATTAGAATAAGCAATTTAATTGATTGGCTTAAAAATGAGATTATTGGAAATAGCATGAATATTTCCTTCCATTTTATTTATTGCAATTATCTCCGAATAAGAGAGCAGTTACAAGTTCAAAGGTCGTTGTACAAAGACTTAAAGCAGTGCTGCCCAGCTACTGTCAGAATGTACTAAATCTATTACTTTCTTCTTTGAGTACTTACGCAATACATACATGGAATTGCACTGCAAGTACAACGTTAACTCTTCTTTTACTTTCGTTATCCAATACGGTAATAAACATAAAGGTTACTATTAGCCTTTTACAACTGTAATTCAATGTGAATTGATAGATGCCGAAGTATGGAAAAAGCAACTATTTGTTTTTTAATATTTTGTATAATTTATCTCAGTCCAACTATATTTAAGTTTTACCCGTTTTACTATCTTTGTCTGTTTTTTAAATTCGTCTTACACCATTTTTACAAGGGCAAGGCTTTCAATTATAATACTTCAATTGCAATGATTAACGACAAGATAGTAGTAGGCATAACCCAGGGCGACATCAACGGCATAGGCTACGAGGTGATAATCAAAACTCTATCCGATAGCCGTATTAACGAACTTTGCGTTCCGGTTTTATATGGCTCTCCCAAGGTTGCCGCATACCACAGGAAGGCACTGAACGTGGAGAATTTCAGCTTCAATCAGGCGAAAGATATTGATGACATTAATCCCAAGCGTTCGAATATTATCAACTGCATGAACGAGAATGTGAGGGTGGAGTTGGGCAAATCGAACGAATACTGTGGCGAGGGTTCTGTAAAGGCGCTGGAGTGTGCCGTAAACGACCTTAAAAAAGGGAAAATTGACGTACTGCTCACCGCTCCAATCAATAAGCATAACGTTCAGGGAAAGAACTTTAACTTCCCCGGACACACCGAATTTTTGGCCAAAAGTTTCGGTGTTGACGAGGTCCTCATGCTGATGGTCAGCAACACCATGCGGGTTGGAGTTGTAACCGGCCACGTGGCTCTGTCCGAAGTTCCCGGGCTGATAACCGTTGACGCCATTCTTACCAAGCTGCGCATCCTCAACCATACGCTGATCACCGATTTCGATATCCGAAAACCCCGTATAGCCGTGCTGGGGCTAAACCCCCATTCGGGTGACGGAGGAGTTTTGGGCAATGAGGAGCAAACCGTTATTATTCCGGCCATTGAAAAAGCCAATGCGGAAAATATCCATGCCATGGGCCCATACTCAACCGACGGGCTTTTTGGATCGGAGGGATTCTCCAAATTCGATGGGATATTGGCCATGTACCACGACCAGGGCTTAACGCCCTTTAAGGCACTGGCGTTTGATACCGGAGTTAACTATACTGCCGGATTGCCCGTAATACGTACTTCGCCTG
The DNA here is from genome assembly GCA_029558675.1 of Bacteroidota bacterium. Classification (GTDB taxonomy): domain Bacteria; phylum Bacteroidota; class Bacteroidia; order Bacteroidales; family Tenuifilaceae; genus MWFE01. The sequence continues at coordinate 6,055 of JAKQEF010000181.1, forward strand.
CCCACGGAACGGCTTACGCCATAGCCGGGCAGGGTGTGGCTTCGGAAAACTCGTTCAGGGAGGCACTTTACCTTGCTCTGGATATTTTCAAAAAGCGCCAGATGTACAACGAAATCAATAAAAATCCTTTACGAATATCGCATCAGGAAACGCAAGAATAAATCCATACTCACATATCATTCAGCAGCCATGTACGAATACATCAGAGGAGAGCTTGTGGAGCTCAATCCAACCTTTGCCGTAGTTGAAAACAACGGGATAGGCTATTTCATCAATATCTCGTTACAATCCTACGCATTGTTAGAGGGGAAAAAGGACGTAACCCTGTTTCTCCATCAAGTGGTTCGCGAGGATGCCATTCTGCTTTACGGCTTTGCACAGGCAGAGGAGCGCGAATTGTTCCGCCACCTCATCAGCGTATCGGGCATTGGCCCCAATACCGGCAGGGTAATCCTTTCGTCGCTATCGCCCGCCGAAGTGATGGAAGCCATTCTGCAAAGCGATGTGAATACGCTTAAGCAGGTGAAGGGTATCGGGCTAAAAACTGCACAACGGATCATCATTGACCTAAAAGACAAGCTGGGTAAAGCTAAAGCAGACCAAGAAATTTTTGTATCCATGGACAATAGCATAAGGCAAGAAGCGTTATCAGCATTAGTTATGCTTGGCTTTGCAAAGGGTACTGCTGAAAAAACAATAGCTCATATCCTGAAGCAAAACCCCAATCAAACGGTGGAAAATCTCATTAAAGAGGCTTTAAAGGGACTGTAAAACAATAACTTTCGGCAAGATTTGAAGGATTTCTGTAAGCATATTTTTTTAGGGATTGCCATTTTTGCCCTGAAAACTGTTTCGGAACAACCCATGCTTTTTGCATCGGTTTACCCAGACTACTCTTACAGTTACAGCCACCTCACTGAGCCCTCGTCCCTATTCCAAACACCTGACAGTGTAGTTCTCCCCTTCCCCATCCCCTCGGGTGACGGGCAGGGCGACGGTGATGCACCCTCATCGCCCCTTTTCTTACAGCCGCCCCAAAACATCACCACCACCGTGGTTTACGATCCGGTTGCAAAGACATACACCGTTTACTACAAGGTGGGCGATATCAACATCAGGCCACCACAGGCAATGAGCGAGGATGAGTACCGCAGGTTCCAGTTTGAACAATCCATGCGCGAGTATTGGCAACAGCGGCAGAAAGGCGAAACCAGTGCCCGTGGTTCGGGCATCCTGCCAAGGCTACAGGTGGGCGGTGAAACGTTCGACAGGGTATTCGGCAGCAACGTCATAGAAATCATCCCGCAGGGAACTGCTGAGCTGATTTTCGGTGTAACCCATACGAAAACAGACAATCCCAACATAGCCGAAGATTTAAGAAGTAACGTAACCTTCGATTTCAAATCGAAGATACAGATGAATGTGGACGGAACCGTGGGCGAAAAGCTGAAAATGAGCGTTAACTACAATACCGAAGCCACTTTCGACTTCGAACAAAATGTGAAGGTTGAATACACGGGTTTTGAGGACGAGATAATACAGAAGATTGAGGCAGGAAACGTATCGCTCCCTCTTCCCGGATCGCTTATAACGGGAAGCCACAGCCTGTTTGGTTTAAAAACCCAGCTCAAATTTGGCAAGCTGACCGTAACCAGCATCTTCTCGAAACAGGATGGGCAAACACAGGTTATGGAAGTACGTGGTGGTGCTCAAATCAAGGATTTCGAGATTCAGGCCGATGAGTACGAGGCAAATAAGCACTTCTTCCTGTCGCACTACTTCCACGATACCTACAACCAATCGCTTCGGCATTTGCCCATCGTCAACAGCGGAATCAACATCACCCGTATTGAGGTGTGGATTACCAATAAGCAGAGCAATTTCGAAAACTCCAGGGATATCGTTGCTTTTCACGATATTGGTGAGAACCAGCAGAACATTTTTGCCAACCAGATCTTCACCCAAACGACAGGGGGTGACAACCCCACCAACAACAGGAACAACCTGTATGAGTGGATGACCACAACATACCAGGGGGTGAGGGATGTATCCAACATTGGCAACGTACTTTCGCCTCTTACCTCGCAGGGGTTTCTTGGCGGGAGGGATTACGAAACGCTGGAAAATGCCAGAAAACTATCGCAATCGGAATACACGCTCAACCCACAGCTGGGCTACATCTCGCTCAACTTTTCGCTCAATGCCGATGAGGTGCTTGCCGTAGCCTATGAATACACCATGGGCGGCCAAATATTCAAGGTGGGCGAGTTCTCCACCGATGGGGTTACCGCTCCCGATGCGCTGATTGCCAAACTTATAAAGGGCACTAACCTTTCGCCGCAGCAACCCACCTGGAACCAGATGATGAAGAACATCTACTCCATTGATGCCTGGCAAATCGATCGAAAGGAGTTCTATTTGAACATACTTTACCAAAACGACCTGACCGGAACCACCGTGAATTACCTTCCCGAAGGG
>JAKQEF010000001.1 GCA_029558675.1 Bacteroidota bacterium
CCCACTGCAGGTGCAGATTGCCGATATTTCGCAATCGCACTCCTGCCCTTTGGCGCGTAACCTGCGAAAGCGCCTTCACCGGAGGGGCGTTTACGAAGGGTTTAAAGTGGTTTTCTCATCGGAGGAAGTGCCCGAACATGCAATGACTCCCTGCCACAATGAGCCCAACAAGAAAACCACCATAGGAACTATTTCATATATGCCGCCGCTGTTTGGATGTATTTTGGCATCGGTGGTAGTGAGGGATATTATGGAGCATCTTACTGAAAAGCAATAATTGGAAAAGGATGTCATAATCCTTTTTTAGAAACATCCTTTTGGAAAGTAAAATCTAAATCTTTTCATCGTGGCGAAGCTTCATGGAAGCGTTTCGATAACTTTCAACTTTCCCCTTTTAGCTTGTACCTTGCCTGTCCGCACGTTTCCATGTCCTAGCGGACGATGGAAAGTGCTCTCTACTTTAGCCTTTTACCTTTTCACTTTATTTATGGGGCTAAAGCCGACGGCAATACATAATTACACTTTCAACTTTTGCCTTTTACCTTGCAACTTTTTACTTTGAGTTCGGGTTTTGCTCACCTAAATGCTATTTTCAATTTTTATTCGTTATTTAGTACAAATAATCCCATACCATTGATAAAGCGGGTTTTAATATTGCTTTTCATCCTGTTATCCTGTTTCTTTCACTCGCAGGGACAGCAGCTGGATAATTTAAGGAGAAAGGAGTTGATACTCAACAGTCAAGCCATTACAATTGACTCGCTGAGTGTAATACCCGGCACCCTAAGGATTTTCTACCCTACGGGTAACGAGGTACCCCAAACTTTGTACAGTGTAAATTTTGGCAGTGCAACCCTTACCATTTCGGAGGTTCTCCTCTCTGACGGCCTGCATTATAGCATTGAGTACAGGGTGTTTCCCATGCTTTTCGAGGGCGATTTCTACAGGAGGGATTACGACGAAAGCCTATCGCCCGACAGCCTAATGGGGAGGGAGACACAACGATATGCCTACGGTACTGCCAATGAGCCCCTTTTTGGCGAGGGTATCCAGACCGGAGGGTCCATAACACGAGGTATCAGCTTTGGGAATAACCAAAGCGTGACGATGAATTCGGGAATGAACATTCAGCTCTCGGGCGAGCTGGAATCGGGATTGAAGGTAGAGGGAGCCATTTCCGACCAGTCAATACCACTCCAGCCCGAGGGGACTACGGCCCGCATTGAGGAGTTCGACAGGATTTACCTGAAAGTTTACCGCGATAATTTTGCCATCGAAGCAGGAGATATCGATATTAAATCCAATGATTCGGGAACGTTGATTAATATTACACGGAATGTTCAGGGTTTGGCCTACAATGGTGTTTTTGAAATAGGTAGCGGAAGAGCCGATACGCTTAGGGTTACCACGGCATTTGCCGCTCCCAACGGGAAATTTTCGCGCAATTCGTTCAATGGACAAGAGGGAAATCAGGGGCCATACAGACTTTCCGGTGCCATGGGCGAGCAGCATATCATTATCATTGCCGGCTCTGAAAGGGTTTACGTCGATGGGGTTTTGCTACAGCGAGGCGACGATAGGCACTACACAATGGAATACAATCTGGCTGAGCTGACTTTTACCCATAACATGCCAATAAACAGGAACAGCCGGATAATCGTTGAGTTTGAGTACTCCGAAAGGAGCTATGCGCGTTTCAATACCTATGCCAATGTGCATCGAGCTAAGGGGGGAAGGCAGTGGCATATCTCTGTTTTTTCGGAGCAGGATGGAAAAAACCAGCCTTATGATCAGGAATTAACCGAAGCCCAAAAGCGTTTGCTGGCAAGCATTGGCGATAACCTCGACCTTGCATTTTATGCACAGGCAGACAGCGTTCCCTTCGACCCCGAAAAGATTCTATATCAAAAGACCGATACCGTTGAGGGAGGTATTCCATATACAATTTACAGGCATTCCGTCAATCCTGAGAATGCACACTACAGGCTTTCATTTTCATATGTAGGGCAGGGCAAGGGGAACTATAAGCCAGATTTTGGACAGGCCAATGGCAAGGTGTACCGATGGGTAGCACCCGAGAATGGCAGCCTACAGGGAAGCTATGAGCCGGTCAAACGGCTTGTGGCGCCCCAGAAACGACAGGTTTTTACCGCAGGCATAGCACAGCAAATGGGGAAAGGTTCAATGATTAGGGCCGATTACGCCCTGAGCAATACGGATTTGAATACTTTTTCAACCCTCAACTCTGACGATGATATTGGCCATTCGTTTTTGATTGCCTATAGCAACAGGATTGTTAGAGATAGTTTAACTGCATGGGGTTTTGGCACTCATGTTCATAAAACGACTGACGGATACCGCAACATTGACAGGATAAGGGAGGCTGAATTTGAGAGGGACTGGAGTATTGCACGGCCATTAGATGGGGGTGGCGAGCAGCTTATCGGCCTATGGACCGATTTTAAGAAAGATAAAAGTGTTTACTCCAGGCTATCGTTCGATGATTTCCGATTGAGTAGCGGGTATCAGGGAGATAGGATTAGCGCAATGGGATGGCAGAAAGGCAAAACCCTTAATACCTCGTGGAATGGGATGGCCTCCGAAGTACGGGATTCGGTTTTCAGAACCCGTTTCAACAAGCTAAAACTTGGGGCAAGCGTTCCCGTTAGTTTCATTATGCTAAGCCTGCTGGGTGAACTTGAGCAGAACCAATCCTATTTGCTCAATGGCGACAGCCTGCTGGGGCAGAGTTACCAATGGCATCAGGCCAAAGCCATGTTAGCCACTCCCGACTCGTTCCCCACAAAAGGAGTCATTTCATATACATTTCGGGAGGACTACAAGCCGTGGGAGAATGAAAAAACGCTGGTGGGCCGTTCGGAGGATTTGATGTTTGAGGGAAGGACGCAGAGCGAAACTGTTGGCAATGTGGGACTAAAGGTGGGTTATCGCATCTTTAACCCCAATGACTCCATTTTTAAGGATATAGGCAAAAAGGAAAAAACGTTGCTAACGCGCGTGGAATACTCACAAAAAGTTGCAAAAGGCCTTTTGTCTGTTTCAGGAGCCTACGAGTTGGGGTCGGGGTTGGAGACCGAGAATGAGTATTACTTTTTCGAAGTGCCTGCCGGACAGGGAGTTTACACATGGATTGATTACAATGGCAACGGCATTATGGAGCTTGATGAGTTTGAGGTGGCAGCCTTCAGCGATGAGGCACGGTTTATAAGAATAAACACCCCGGGAACCAACATGGTTAGAGTGCGCACCAATGCATTCAGCCTAAAAAGTAACCTGGCACCGATGAACTTTTTAAAGGATAAGGGAAAATTTGCCCGATGGATAGGCCGTTTTTCAAATCAAAACTCATTTATTGTTAGCCAAAAGAACCGATTCGATGATTTTTGGAATGCATCCAACCCTTTTGTGCATGACGAGAAGGATACGCTGATCACCGGGTTATCCTCTCATTTTCGAAATTCTTTGGCATACAACAGGGCAAGTCGTAAGTTTGGGATTGAATACATAATTAACCGGACTCGCAACAAATCCATACCTGCCAACGGTTTCGAGATAAAAGGGTTACTCTCGCATAGGGCATTGGTGTGGTTTGGGGTTGGTCAATATATTGCCATCCGAATTGAGGGCGAGCTGTTTAGTAGTTCCACGGCATCGCAGCTGTTCATTTCGCGGAACCATAGCATCCAGGGGCAAGCATCCACTACCAGTATCAAATATACCGGAAGCGGTCAGGCATCATACGAAATGGGCTATAAGTGGAAACAGAGCGAGAATACCCTTGGTGCGGAGCAGGGTGTGTCCCACACCCTATTCGTACAGGTTGATCTGGTTTTCCCCGGAAAGGCTTCCATTATGGCCAAATCGTCGTATATTGCCAATTCATTTGAAGGTGAAATCCATTCGCCTGCCGCTTACGATATGCTTGAAGGGCTTCGTCCCGGACGCAATGCAACGTGGAATATTGTGGTAAGGCGAAGGCTGTCGAAAGTGTTTGAGCTGGAGGCTGGCTATGGCGGACGGGTGCTGAGCGATGGCATAGTGGTTCACACGGGAACCATGCAGGCCAGGGCACTTTTTTAAAATGCTGTTAGATACAATAGTTACGGTAGAGCTTCAAAATCCGAAAATGCAAAATTTATTTCGTAATATTGTAGCCCGTTTTTGAAGTCAGTGCCGTTAAATTAGCATCTTGGAATAATAACAGGGCATCAGTTTAGTTACTATATCAACAACTTTTTTTTGGATGAATCGAATCGGGCACTATAAAATACTGTTTGGAATTACCATTGTGCTGCTTCCGTTGATATGGGGTTGTACTACCACGAAGAATACTGCCACGCACAGAGCATACCACAATATCACATCCAAGTATAACTACTATTTCAATGCCAGAGAGAGTTACAACAATGCGACACAGCGTGTTGCTTTGGGATACAGCTACAATTTCTCACTGCTTCTTCCCGTCTCGCTGGCAGGCGACCAGCAGGTATCCGGCTCCATAGGCGGCGATATGGACAGGGCCATAATGAAATCAACCGATTTGATAAGCAAACATTCCATATCCGTTAAACCCGAGCGGAAAAGAGGAGTGCAGACTGCCAAGGAAAAGGAATTTTACAATCAGAACGAATTTGTACACTACGTCAGGGAGGCATGGCTTCTCATTGGCAAGGCCAGAGTATGGAAAGCGGCCCTCGATGAGGCCGAGATGACTTTTGAGTACGTACTCATGCAATTTCCCAATACCCGTATGTGGTATGAGGCGAGTGTGTGGCTGGCTCGCATCGATATCCTGAGAAAGGACTACGTGTCGGCTGAGGATAGGTTGAGGGCCATCTCTACCAATAGAAAATATCCTAAGAATAAATACTTTACACATCTTCTCGAATCGACATGGGCCGATTACTACTTTAAGCAGGAGCGGTACGATAAGGTTCCCCAGCACCTTGAAAAGGCGTTGAAGAGCGTGCCCGACAGGGCCACCCGATTGCGCTACACATACCTTTTGGCGCAACTCAGGCAAAGGGATGGTAAATATGCCCAATCGAACAAGCTGTTCAAAAAAATATTGCGCATGAGCCCTTCGTACGAAGTTAGCTTCAATGCAAGGGTTAATATAGCATCCAACGCCCAGAGCATGGGCAAAGGGTCCGATATGAAAAAGCAATTGCTTAAGATGTCCCGCGATGGGAAAAATCAGGAGTACCTCGATCAGATTTACTATGCTTTGGGTAACATCGAGAATAAGGAGGGGAATATTGAGAAAGCCATCGAATACTATAAACTCTCCGCCCGTTCGAGCGTAAAGAATAATCACCAAAAGGGAATATCCTACCTGGTTCTTGCCGACTACTACTTTGCCAAGCCCAACTACACCGTGAGTCAGGCATACTACGATAGCGCATATCGCGCTTTGGATCAGGATTACCCGGGTTATCAGGAGTTGGAAACGAAAACGCAAAACCTCAATCGGCTTGTGGAGAATCTCAACGTAGTGCAGCACGAGGACAGCCTTCTCCGCGTGGCGGCCATGAGCCCCAAGGAAAGGGATGCGTTGATTGCCGACCTGATTAAACTTGCACGCGAAGATGAGGAGAGGCAAAAGAGGGAAGAACAGGAGGGGCGCGACAGGTTTGCGCAATTCCAGCAGACACAGCGTGGAAGATCAGCACAAACAGAGGGCGGTGGATGGTATTTTTACAACCAATCCTCATTGAGTTTTGGTTTGTCCGAATTCAACATGAAGTGGGGAAGGCGTAAGCTGGAAGATAACTGGCGTAGGATAAACAAAAGGGTTGTTGCCAGCGATGCCCTGACCTCTACCGATCAGGTCACCGATTCTACAGGGGCCCCTCTGAAAGTATTGGACAACAAGAGCAGGGAGTTCTACCTGCAGGATTTGCCCCTGAACGACTCGCTGGTTAACATCTCCTACCAAAAGATTGAAGAGGCCATGTTCCGTGTGGGCGAAATATATCAAACGCTGATTAAGGACTACCCAGAGGCCATTAAGGCATATAACCGCTTGTTGGAGAGATTTCCCAATGGTTCCAACGCTTTGCAGGCGCACTATAATCTGTACCAGATATCGAGGTTTACTGAGAATAATAGCGAGGCCGAAAGATACAAACAGCTGCTGATTAGCAAATTCCCTACCAGCCCTTACGCCTTAATGCTAAGCAACCCCAATTATGTTGATGAGTTGCGAAAGAGAGAGAGCGAACTGGCTTCCCATTACGAGGAAACCTATGAACAGTTCAAAAAGGGGAACTACAGGGATGCGGCCCAGCGCTCCAGGGAGGGTTTGGAAATGTATAAAGATTCCGATCATGCGCCAAAATATCAGTTTATTTTAGCTCAGAGCATTGGCAAAACGGGTGATATCAGGCAGTATAAGGAGGAACTGTCCAAAGTGGTTAGTAAGTATCCCAAAGCCGATGTGGCTAAAACAGCGGCTGATATCATTGTTTATTTGGACAAAATTGAATTGCAGCTGGCCACAGGGCATATGGCCGACAAGGTTGATGAGGGTGCAGCACAGGATTCCCTTGTTTCACTGGCAGGATATGTTGAGCCCGATGGGAAGCATCTTTTTGTTGCCGTTATTCCTAAAAACTCACCCATAAATCAGCTCCGCTTCAATATGGTCTCCTTCAATGTTGACAACTTTTTAAATCTTAACCTGTCTGTTAACAGTAAGGAGTTAACCAAGCACATCAATTTAATTGTTGTTGAGCCTCTTAAAAACAAAGACGAAGCCATGGAATACTACCGAAAAGCCGTGGCCGAACAGGGTTTAATGGGAACCCTTCAGGAGAAGGACTACTCGCTATTTGTAATTAGCGAGGAGAACTTTCCCATTTTCATGGAGGATAAATCGGTGGTGGACTACCTTAACTTTTTTACCAATAAATATAAGCCCTAACGTTGACAATGAACGTATCCATACTTTGGGTTGATGATGAGATCGATCTGCTACGCTCGCATATTCTGTTCCTCGAACAGAAAAACTATCAGGTGCTTACGGCCACCAATGGCGAAGATGCCCTTGAACTGGTAGAGCAGAACGATTTTGATCTGGTCTTCCTGGATGAGAATATGCCCGGCCTGAGCGGACTTCAAACTCTGGCCCTCATTAAGGAAACGCACCCCATGCTTCCGGTCGTTATGATTACCAAAAGCGAAGAGGAAAACATCATGGATCAGGCTGTTGGGGCTAAAATTGATGATTACCTGATTAAACCTGTCAACCCCAATCAGGTTCTGCTCTCCATCAAAAAGCATGTGCACAACCGGGTTTTGGTGAACGAAAAAACCACCACCGATTACCGTCAGGCATTTGGCGTACTTGGCCAGCAAATCGGTATGGCCAGAACCTTTAAGGAGTGGGCTGATGTTTACAAAAAACTGATCCAGTGGGGGATACAAATTTCGGAGTCGTCCGATTCCAATATCGGGCAGGTTTTTCAGATGCAGATGTCGGAGGCGAACAACGAGTTTGGAAAGTTCATTAAAAATAATTACCACAGCTGGTTTGACCCTAAGAATGAGGAAAGGCCATTGATGTCGCATAACGTGTTGAGGAATATGGTTTTCCCAATCATCGACTCTGGGCAGAATGTGCTTCTGATTCTCATTGATAACTTTAGGTTCGACCAGTGGAAGGCCATTCAGGGGCTCATAGCCCCATACTGGAGAGTGGAAAAGGAGGTGATCTACTCGTCAATACTCCCCACGGCCACACAGTATGCCCGCAACGCCTTCTTTTCCGGTTTGATGCCATTGGAAATTCAGCGCATGCATCCTGAATTGTGGGTTTTCGACGAGGAGGAGAGCGGAAAGAACCTATACGAGGAGGAGCTGCTCAAGCGTCAGCTGCAACGATTGGGGAAGAGTTACAGGATGCACTACGAGAAAGCCGGCAATCTGGCCGGAGCACCGGTGAAATTGAATCTGAAAGAGATGCTAAAAAATCAGTTAACGGTACTGGTTTACAATTTTATCGATGTCATCTCGCATGCCCGAACGGAAATGGAGATGATGCGTCACCTTGCCTCCGATGAGGCAGCATACGTTTCGCTCACCCGAAGTTGGTTCAAGCATTCCGACCTTTTCATGCTTCTAAAGGAGGCAGCAGAAGCCAATGTTAAGCTGGTAATCACCACCGACCACGGCACAATACGGGTAAAAAATCCCGTTAAAGTGGTGGGCGACAAGGCTACGTCTACAAACCTGCGGTATAAGTTGGGAAAGAGCCTCAACTATAATCCAAAGGAGGTATTCGAAATCAGAAAACCCGAAGACATACACCTGCCCAAACCCAATGTCAGCTCCTCATACATTTTTGCCCTCGGATACGATTACTTTGTATATCCCAATAACTATAACTATTACGTGAAGTATTACCGCGATACTTTTCAACATGGCGGGATATCCGTTGAGGAGATGCTTGTGCCATACCTCGAATTTAAAGCCGTTTAGCATGGAGCCTATCGTTGTTGAAAATATCAGCGGGTTACCTAAGGCTGCAAGGGATGTGCTGAAAGAAATGGGCGGCAGTAGAGTAGCCTGCTTTTACGGCGAGTTGGGCTCTGGAAAAACCACGTTGATTCAAGCTATTTGCAGGGAACTGGAGGTTGTCGATACCGTGGTTAGCCCCACCTTTTCCATAGTGAACGAGTACAAAACGTCCGATGGGGTGCCCGTTTACCACTTCGATTTTTACAGGATTAAAAAGCTTGAAGAGGTGTACGATCTTGGCTATGAGGAGTATTTCTATTCCTCGAGAGGATACTGCTTCGTTGAATGGCCCGAGCTGATTGAAGAAATTTTGCCCGATAGCAGTGTGGTGCGCTTTACCATCAGGGCTAATAGCGATGGTAAAAGGGTGATTGAACTTTGTGATCCTTGTGAAAGAAGGGGTTGAGGATATCGGCGTTGACAATGGTATGTCAGCAGTTCGTTTCATTGCCCAAAAGGGGTGATTGCAATTTTCTTCAACTTTTTATTTGACCTGAATGTTCCAAAACATTATATTTAACCATTCAATTGAACGCAACAGGTTCCATCTCGTTAAATGAACTATTTCATACATTTTAATTGCGTATAGCCATGGGTCGTTTATCCTCGTCAACTAAATTCCCCTATGCCAAGGGGCTTTTGCCTCAGGAAGAAAAATTGGAAATAGGTAAGCAAACCCAGAGGCTGGTAATTGGCATACCGGCCGAAGCCGACAAAACTGAAAGTAGAATACCTCTCACCCCCGAGGCTGTGGAGATTCTGGTGAATCAGGGGCATCAAATCATCATTGAGAAGGATGCCGGAAAGAAGGCAAACTATACCGATCATCAGTATAGCGAGAAGGGGGGAGAGATTGTTCAAACCGCCGGAGAGGTGTATAAAAGCCAGATTGTACTTAAAATTGCACCGCTACTTCCCGGTGAGATAGAGATGCTTACCGATAATCAGGTGGTTATCTCGTCGCTGCACTTAACCGATTCGGCTGGCAAAAATCTTAGGAACATGATGAAGAAAAAGGCAACCGCCCTCGCTTTCGAAAGCATTCGCGACCAGGACGGAGCCTATCCTGTGGTTAGAGCCATGAGTTCAATTGCCGGGAGTACATCCATTCTGGTGGCCGCCGAATATCTTAGCAACGTGAATAAGGGCAAGGGCGTGATGCTTGGCGGGATATCGGGGATAACCCCCACCGAAGTGGTAATACTGGGAGCCGGTACAGCAGGCGAGTTTGCCGCACGTGCAGCGCTTGGACTGGGGGCCAGCGTTAAAATCTTCGATGATTCCATTAAAAGGTTAATGGAACTTCAGGATATTTTAGGTCAACGGTTATACACATCAATCTTTCACCAACAGGTGCTCGAAAGGGTGCTAAAAACTGCCGATGTGGTAATAGGCACCATTCTGCCTGAGGAGACAAAGGGCCCCATTGTGATCTCCGAAGATCAGGTGAAGTTGATGAAGCGTGGTTCGGTTATCGTTGATTTGAGCATTGATAGGGGAGGGTGTTTCGAAACATCGGAAGTGCGCAATCATGATGACCCCGCATTTGAAAAACACGGAGTTATCCATTACTGCGTTCCCAATATAACGGCACGGGTTGCACGCACTTCTTCCATTGCCATCAGCAATGTTTTTGCCCCTCTGCTTTCCGAAATAGGCGATGCCGGAGGCATAAAACAGTACCTGAAAGAGGATGCAGGCCTGCGACATGGGGTATATATTTACAATGGGATACTGACCAACAGCTATTTGGGAAGCCTTTACGGAATTCCTTCAAGGGACATTAACCTGTTGATGGCAGCATTTTAACCTACTGTGGTACAAAAAGATAGGTGATACTTCCCTTTTGTCGGAAACCGCTTTTATTGCTTTTGGAAAAATAGCTGGCAAGCGCAGCTTCAATGGCTGCAGAATTCATACATTGATCCTGTACAGAATTGGCCATGTCGATGGTTGCTTTTGCCACCGATCCGTTGTCAAGCACCTCAATGTCTACAACTACCCTGCCACCCAGTTCGCACTTGTAGGATGGCACGGGAAGGTATCTGGCTTTGCGCCCTTCAAGGTAATAGCTTATTACCGTAGGCCCTTTTATTTGCCCCTCGTCAATGGGCTCTAAGGTTTTATCTTCAACATTGGGGATGTCAGGTTCATCAATCTCTTGCGATTCATCCCACAGCTCACGGTTACGTTGCATCTGTTCACGAATCCTTTGTGCCTCCTGATAGAGTTTATCCGCATCGATACGTTTTTCATCCGACAATCCGGGATTAAGGTCTTCTTTGGTTGCGTCCTGAGCAATATTCTGAATGGCCTCGTATTCGTACTGCGGAACCAGGGCATCCCTTGGCAGAAGTGGCTCCGGCACCGGCTCTTCTTTGTCGGGGAGTATTTCATATTTCCTGTCGAAATCGATAAGGGCTACGGATTCGTACAAGTACGATTTATTCCTCATTTCGAAGGAGAGAAGAGCGGTTAGGGCAACCATATTCAGCAGAATGGTACCAAGAATACCCACTTTATGCTTTCCCCACAGGGAGAAAAAGGCATTTGCTATCCTTTCGAGCCATCGCTCAAAGCGGGTTGAAGTATAGTGGGTTTCGTCCATACAATGGTTGCAGCAAACATTAACAAAAATACAAACTTTCGCTTCAAATCGCTGCTATTTTTTTAATGGCTGAAAGGCTATGCGCAAAAGAGTTTGCTGGCTTTTGGTAAATATTTTAAACCCGCTAACGATATTTTTCCCTAAAATCACCTATATTTGCCGTGTCAAGAGTGGAAAAATTTGATTGATTGCAACCACGATAAAAAATGCTAAAACAGTATTTTATCTTACCAATCTTCAATACTTCCCCGACTTTTTTAAAAACTTTAAAAAAATAAAGTAATGGGATATTTATTTACTTCCGAGAGTGTTTCCGAGGGGCATCCCGATAAGGTGGCCGACCAGATTGCCGATGCTCTTCTCGATGAGTTTCTCCGTCAAGACCCCGAGTCGAAGGTGGCTTGCGAAATTTTGGTAACCACGGGCTTAGCCGTTCTTAGCGGCGAAGTGCGAACAACGGCTTACGTTGATGTGCAGCAGGTGGCCCGCGAAGTGGTTAAACGCATAGGCTACACCAAGTCGGAGTATATGTTCGATGGCGATAGCTGTGGCGTGATTTCATCCATTCACGAGCAATCGCCTGATATTAACCGTGGGGTAGTACGCCAGAGCGAGGAGGAGCAAGGTGCCGGCGATCAGGGAATGATGTTTGGCTATGCCTGCCGCGAAACCGACGACTACATGCCATTGGCAATCGTGCTATCGCACATTCTGCTCATGGAGCTGGCCAAAATTCGCCGCGAGGGGAAGCAGATGACCTATCTGCGCCCCGATTCCAAGAGCCAGGTTACCATTGAATACGATGACAACGGGCAACCCCTTCGCATACACACTATTGTCATTTCTACTCAGCATGATGAGTTTGATACCGATGAGCGCATGCAGCAAATCATAAGGGATGATATTGAGAAAATTCTCATCCCCCGAGTAAAGAATCGCTTGCCCGAGCGGGTTCAGAAATTGTGTAAAGGCGACCATAATTTACTGGTTAACCCCACCGGAAAGTTTGTGATTGGCGGTCCTCACGGCGATACGGGGTTGACGGGGCGGAAATTGATAGTTGATACCTACGGCGGCAAAGGGGCCCATGGGGGCGGCTCTTTCTCAGGGAAAGACCCCTCAAAGGTTGACCGTTCAGCCTCGTATGCAGCAAGGCACATTGCCAAAAATTTAGTGGCAGCAGGGGTTGCCGACGAGTTGCTTGTGCAGCTGGCATACGCCATTGGGGTGCCCAATCCGGTTAGTATTTTTGTGAATACATATGGAACTTCCAGGGTTAAACAATCCGATGCTGAGATAGCGCGGATAGTGGGTAAGATTTTTGATTTGCGCCCTGGAATGATTATTAAAAGGCTGGGATTGAAAAACCCAATTTACTCTGCAACTGCTGCCTATGGCCATTTCGGTCGCGATTACTTTAAAGCCACCGTTAAAATGGGAGGAGGGAATGGCGGCAACACATACGAAAAGGAAGTTGAGTTTTTCACCTGGGAAAAGCTTGATTACGTTGACAAAATAAAGGCAGAATTTAACCTTTAACAAGCACTCCCTCAATTTCAACTCAGCCGCAAGATCCATTGCAGTCACCTTTTACTTGTGTTTGGTTGAGGCTGAAAACAAATATAAAAACCGATTGGGGACTCCCATTCGGTTTTTTATTTTTGCATATTCTGCTAACTTTGCCACCGTCCCGTTCAGGGTAAAAATTGAAAACATTGCACCAATGTTTCGAAAAAAGGCAACCATCTCTTTAATTGCGCTGCTATTCGTTGCGGGAATCGTTATCCTGTTTTTTCGGCCATTTCGCAGCGGAAAAAATAGCTCCGAGGCAATTTATGCCATTCCAATCGATGCAGCATTTGTGGTAAAAATCGATCCTTTTGAGCAGTTGCATACGCAGCTGCATCAGGGCAATGATTTTTGGAAAGCCATGAAAGATCTTAAAGTGATGGGTGGCGTTTCCCGTTTTTTTACCATGGTTGACTCCCTTAGTGGTAGGTTGGCACTATTTAACCGAATGGTAGCGGAAAATCAGGTGTTTGTATCGGCTCACACCGTAGGCAATGGCAGGGGCGAACTGTTTTTTGCAACCAATTTACCCGAAAGGGTACGTCCCTCAGACATTTGGAGTATGATTTCCGATATCTACGGGAACATACGAACTGTTGACGAAAAGGAGTATAATGGCGTTTCAATTTTCACATTTTCAAAGAGGGAAAAACAAACCGACAGTAACCTCTCCATTGCAGTACATCGGGGGGTTATTATGGCAAGCCGTTCAATGCTGCTGGTTGAATCGGCCATTGGGCAGCTGGAAAGCGGGATATCCCTGCTAAACGATCCCTCTTTTGCCGATGTTCTAAAAACGGCAGGTACACGGGTTGCGGCAAATGTGCTGGTAAACCATAATCGGTTGCCGTTATTCTTCAATCGTTATATCCACCCTAACAACAGTAAGAGTTTCAAAAGGTTATCGAGACTTGGCCGATGGAGTGAGTTGGATTTAACCATCAGGAACGATTTCTTTTTTCTGAATGGCTTCGGGCAGGTTAGCGATACACTCAATACCTACTACAACCTGTTGTCAAAGCAAAAGCCGGTTACCATGACTGTTGCCGATGTATTGCCTGCGCAAACCGCGGCGTTTGTTTTCTTAGGCATATCGGATATCAATGCTTACCTCTCGTCATATTGTAATTACCTCGATGGGTATGGGCTATTGCGCGAGTACAATCAGACGCTGTCGCGGGAGTCGAAGAGTGCCGAAACGGACCTGGCCGGCTTGTATAAGGCATTTTATGGGAAAGAACTGGCACTGGCCTATATTCCTTTCGAGGGGTTGTCCAATTCCGATTGCTGGTTTGTGGTGGTTAATACCAAGGGGCAAAGCCTGGCCAATCAGGAGTTGCAGGGGGCTCTTGCAAATTATGCCCGAAGACACGGGCAGAATCTTTCCGCTTTCACCAAGGTCTTTGCCATCGACAGGGAAAAATCGGTGAACATATACCGATTCCCCATAAGCGGAATGCACAAAGCCCTTTTTGGAAACCTTTTTGCTCCGGCAAATGATCAGTACTACACCTTTATCGACTCCTATGCCATTTTTGGTTCTTCTGTCGAGTCGCTCTCACGTTTTATCCTTGCCAATATTCACAACAAGCAGCTTTCGAACGAGGGTAGTTTTAAAAAGTTCTCCGAAGGCTTGGCCAAAGAGTCCAATTTCACCGCTTTTATCAATCCGGGTAAAGCCGAAACCCTTTATGGGCAATTGCTGTCATCGCAAGCCGTTTCCGGCATACTGTCGCAAATGGAGGTGCTCCGTAAAGTTCAGGGGATGGGCATTCAGCTGACCGGAGGGCGCGGAATGATTTTCAACAATATCTATGCAAGTTATTCCCCCGTTTCGATTGATGCCCCTCAGACCGTTTGGGAAACCAAACTCGACACCGCTTTTACCATGAAGCCGCAGCTGGTTATCAATCACAATACCCAACAGCGCGAAATATTTGTTCAGGATGGGCGGAACAATATCTACTTGATTAACAACGTGGGAAGAGTGCTTTGGAAACGACCCTTACAAGAAATGATCAACGGCGAGGTGCATCAGGTTGATATTTTCAGGAACGGTAAGTTGCAGTTCCTTTTCAGCTCAAAGAATTTCTTATTCCTTGTGGATAGAAATGGGAACAATGTAGAGGGTTTCCCGGTTAAGTTGCTATCGCCAGCTACCAATCCCGTTGCCGTTTTCGATTACGATGGTAACCGCGATTACCGGTTTTTCATTGCCGGAGAGGATAGGAAGATTTATGCCTACGATCGCAACGGCAATGTTGTAACAGGTTGGGATTTCGATAGATCCGAAAAAGTTGTGAAAAAGCCGCTCCAGCATTTCAGAGTAGCCGGGCGCGACTATATCGTTTTTGCCGATGAGAATAGGCCCTATATTTTAGACAGGAGAGGGAGCGAGAGGGTTAAGCCCGGTCGGTTCTTCTCGCAGGCTCCCAATAGCACATTTACTTTAGACG
>JAKQEF010000008.1 GCA_029558675.1 Bacteroidota bacterium
ACCTTCGAAACCTTTGCGCAGTATGGCAGCATGTGGTATGATCACTATACCGTATCGGTATCAACCAACGGAATCAACTGGAATACTCTATGGGATGCTTTTTACCTTAACACATATGTAAATCAATACGATGAAAAGGTATATTTGCCGTTGGACGACTACATTGGCCAAACCATCTACATAGCATGGCGTGCTTATAATACCCTTTACGACAATTTCTGGTACTCCTGGTACATTGATGATGTGAGGGTTGAAAAACGCCACCATGATGTCGGAGATGACGGGGACGATGACGATGACGATGACGATGACGATGACGATGACGATGACGATGACGATGACGATGGAACGGTAGCCCCTTTCCTACTCGTTTCGAGTTTTGATTTTGAAATTATTCAAAACCCTGTTTGTGATGTACTTGCATTTACAATTAACGGGATCGAAACAGGGAAATATCATTTAACCATATATGATATTTCGGGCAAACCGATACAAAGCGAGCGGCTCGACCATTCTACCCCGTCTGGCACGGTGAATACCGTAAACATTGCTAACTTGGGAGCGGGAATGTATATCTGTCGCTTGGAGTACAACGGGGAGGCCATTGCCAAAAAATTTATTGTCGTGCGATAAAACCCTTATTATCGCTTCTTTAGACAATGCTTTTGTTAATATATTTTAATCGTTGTTAATATATTTTAACAACACAGGCATTGTTTCAGCTCCTAATATGTATAGATTTGCAGCGAAAGATTGCAATATACCATGGACGAGGACAGAGATTTTTCTTTTGGCTACATGAGCACTATTCAAATGGTGAGTCAATACGAGGCTTTACTCAGGCAGGGGAAAAATCCTTTTTTCGACGTTGCCGATTTTGAACGCATCATCGAGTTTTACTTTGAGTCTGACAATGCCAAGAGGGCTGCCGAAGCCATCAATATAGCATCACAAATACACCCCTATTCATCGGAGATACAGCTGAAAAGGATTGAGTTGCTGATTGTTGATGGCAATTATAGGCAGGCCATACAACATCTCAACCTTTTAATAAAAATCGAATCGAATTGTAGCGAGGCGTACTACCTGAAAGGACAATGTCATCTTGGGCTCAACGAGTTCGAAATGGCTGAGATTGCCTTTGACAAGGCACTATCGGATGTATCTGACGACAGGGTTGATTTGCTATGCAGAATAGCCTCCTTATATCAGGATATTACGGAGTTTAACAGTGCCATTTCATACCTCGTGGAAGCATACGGGATTGACAACCATTCAATGCATATCAACTTCGAATTGGGGTATTGTTACGAATGTGTGGGCGACTATCCGCTTAGCATTAAACACTATAACTATTGCTTAGACCTTAACCCGTTCTCATCAGATGCCTGGTTCAATCTGGGGCTGGTTTATACCCGTACGGGAGATTTCGAAAAGGCCGTTGAAGCATACGACTATGCCATTGCCGTTGATCCCATGAATAGCGCTGCAATTCACAATAAGGCGAACACCCTGGTAACAATTGGCAAGTACCATGAGGCCATTGACGAACTCACCGAATTGATTGCCTACGAGCCAAAAAACTCGTCCCTATACGTTTCCATGGGCGATTGTTACGAGCGAATTGGTAATTACGACAAGGCAATGGCGTCATACCTAAAAGGCCTTGAAATTTTCCCCTCATGCGCCGAGGCTTATTTTGGCATAGGCATTGTGAAACTTAGGACAATGCAACCGTACCTGGCATTGGACTATATTAACAAAGCTCTGGCCATTGAGCCAGAGAACTACGACTTTTGGCTTGGCATGGCAAGAGTAAAATATGAGGTGAACAAGATTGATGAGGCATTGGATGCATACCGGCAGGCTACCATCCTAAATCCAGATGAACCGGAAGCCTATATTGGTTTGGCCGAAACTCTGCTCTACAAAGAATCATTTGCCGATGTTGTGGAACTTTACAATTCCATAGCCGATAGGTTTAGTCAAACATACCCCTTAAAAGTGATTTGTGCAGCCGCCATGTACCTACAGAATAAACCCAACAAAGCTGTTGAACTTCTTAAAGGGGCAAAAATGATTGATTCTGCTGCCATTGACGAGTTCTTCTCCATTTTACCTACAGTTAACGACGAGTATTTTGTCAGCAAGTTGAAATTGCTATAGAGGTCATCATTCACCGGCGGCTTTAACGTTCCTCTTACACAAACATTATACGCCTTGGTTTTCAAAAAACAACATATACCTCATCAGGACAAAGACTATATTTTGTTCTATTTTTGCCCTAAATTGCTTTAACCATACTTTTTCCATAACCTTATGAACAAAACAGTAAAAGAGTACTCCCTCTACCTTGTTAAAGGGATGGGAATGGGCGCTGCCAATGTAATCCCCGGGGTTTCGGGCGGTACCATAGCCCTGATTACCGGTATTTTTGAACGCATTATCCATGCTATCAAATCCATTGACTTAATTGCTTTGAGATTGCTATTCAAAGGGAAAATAAAAGAATTGCTGGAGCGTGTCGATTTTTACTTCCTCGTTGCCGTTCTCTCGGGAATGGTGATTAGCATAGTAACCTTTGCCAAACTCTTCAAATATCTGTTTGCCAATTATCCTATCTACATCTGGTCATTCTTTTTCGGCTTAATCGTTATATCCATATTCTACGTTGGAAAGACCATATCAAAATGGAAGTTTAGCGTAATCATTTCATTTGTGGTTGGTACGGCTGTTGCCGTTTGGATATCGTATATGAACCCTGCTGCTCCAAACGACTCTACCCTATATTTAATGATTTGCGGTGTTGTTGCAGTGTGCAGCATGATACTTCCGGGCATTTCGGGTTCATTCGTGCTAATCCTTATGGGCAATTACGAGCTGATAATGATTGATGCCGTGAGCGAAGGGAATATTGGAATCCTTGCCCCTGCTGTTTTCGGTGGTATTGTGGGAATTCTTGCCCTGTCCCATGTGCTTTCATGGATATTTAAAAAGTATAAAGACCAAACTATTTCGCTGCTCACGGGTTTTATTTTAGGCTCTGTGAGCATTCTGTGGCCATGGAAGGATGAGGTTTACAGAACCGATGCGCTGGGCAATTTTATTCTAAAGAATAACGAGAAGATCGTACAAAACTATAAACCTGTCTTGCCCGAATCGATTAACAATGAGGTGCTGCTGGCCTTCGGTTTTGCCTTTTTGGGGGTGCTGACCATTGTAGTGTTGGAGTGGTTGGCCAAAAAACATGACGAAAAAGCGGCATAGCGTTTTAAACCTGAGGTTGATTGTTCCGTAAAAGATGCAAACATCGCTTTACACCATGCGCCATAAATTAATTACAATCATCATTTCAATATATTTGGGGGGCAGTATTCCTGCATTTGCCCAGGTTGCAGGGTGTGAAGTAAAGCATGTGCCGTTTCTCTCCGGCGAAAGGGTGACTTACAGGGCTGTTTACAACTGGGGGTTTATATGGGTCAATGCGGGTGATGTGGTTTTTACCGTGTCGGATACTATCTATAACAGCCAATCGGCATGGCACCTGAAATCGGAAGGGTGGACACTCAAACAGTACGATTGGTTCTATAAGGTACGCGACAGGTTCGAGTCCATTGTGTACAAAGAGGGCTACAAGCCCGTTTGGTTTGAAAGGGATACCCACGAAGGAAGTTACGAATCTTACAATCACTACCAATTCCGTTATCCGACGGAAGAGATTGAAATTATCAGCCGTACTTCCGACAGGCCCTATAAACAGGAAGTTTTGCCTCTCAAACCATGCACTTTCGATATACTTAGCGCCATTTACTACTGCCGCAGTATCGACTTCTCAAAGTACAGCATTGGCGAGAAAATTCCGCTAACCATGGCAGTTGACAACGAAATTTTTGAACTATTCATAC
Source organism: Bacteroidota bacterium (assembly GCA_029558675.1). Taxonomy (GTDB): domain Bacteria; phylum Bacteroidota; class Bacteroidia; order Bacteroidales; family Tenuifilaceae; genus MWFE01. The sequence goes on from JAKQEF010000008.1 coordinate 3,906, forward strand.
GATACCTGGGCAAGGAAAAGTTGACAACACGCGAGGGCAACTCATTCAATACCATACGATTCTCGGTGATGCTAGTTGAGGGAACCATTTTCAAAGGAGGCGAAGACCTTTTTGTGTGGGTAACCGACGATATGAATAAAATTCCCATCCTGGTGGAAGCCAAAATACTGGTTGGCTCTGTTAAGGCCGTACTTTCGGGCATGGAAGGGTTGAAGTATCCGGTT